>CAMNHZ010000077.1 GCA_946540075.1 uncultured Bacillota bacterium | reverse complement strand
AATAAATCAATAGTTTTTCATTTTTGACATCTTTCTTGCATAACTATTATTTATAGTTGCATCAAATCCATCTGGTAAATAATCATTATTTATATATTTCTTATAATCTAAATCATAATAATAATTACAGAAAATTAATTCAACATATATTATTCTATTTTTATTATCTGTTAAAGCATAAACAAACCCTTGATATGGATCTGCGTTTATTGCGACTAAACTATATTTACTAAAACCAGTAACTCCATAATAATCTTTATATTCAGTTGACTTATAATTATTAAGTCTAATCATTTCACTTTTATAAGCATCATCATCATAATCTACAACTAAATAAGATAAATACTGAGCATCCCATGGATTATAATAAACCATCCTATAATCGTTAACATTCATAACTTTAGTTATATCCATAGGAAATATACTTTCATCCATATCCCATTTATTTCTATACTCATTTAAAGCAGTTGGACCAATATAATTATTATACTTATTAATATCCTTGTTTACTTTAACCTTTGTATCATTAGTCATTAAATACAAAAGACTACCATATATAAACATTTCAAATATTAAACCTACCATAACAATTACTATAATTAATAATATATTTGGTTTCTTTTTCATAGTTCCTCCTTGGAATAACGATTTATTCACATGGTTTTTCTTCTTCACATACAGATGAGAATAATTCATTAAATATATTTTCTTCATCTTGTAATATTGATTCTGTTAATTTAGAAGTTGCATCTTTTTGTTTATCTGATATACCTGTTATTTCTTTTACTACTTTTCCTTTTTCGATATAAATAAACGCTGGTATAGATATTTTTTTATCATCTAAAATATCACTTAATAACTCTTTTTCTTTATTTCCATCAATATTAACATAATATATACTATCAATCGAATTTTCTTTAGCAACCTGGATTGATTTTTCTATAACTGATCTACACCAATTATCTTTTTTGTTTCCAAAATATAAATAAAAACTCTTTTTCTCTTTTATCATCTTTGATATATCTTTAGAACTTACTTTTTTATATGGATTATCCTTATCAATACTAACCTTTCTGTAAGTAACATTATTATCTACTTTTCCATTTAATGATTCATATTCCTTCTTAAATATTAAAGCCTGATTTGTAGTATTACAACTACAAGTAATAAAGCTAAGCATAACCATTAAAAGTATAACTTTTATTTTCATAATTCTCTTTCCTTTCATAAACTATTTATTCTTATAATAATTCATATAATTAAAACCTATTCTTTTATATATTGAAGATGCTCTTGGTAAATTAAATAGTTTTGTAAATATTAGATTATAAAACTCATCCATTAAAAATATTGAACATAAACTAACACTTAATATTAAAAATGTTCTTTTATTCATTTTTTTAGATAAATATATACAGAACGGTACAATAACATACATCAATAATAGTGCTGAAATACCAAAAAATGTTACACTTCTAAGACATACAAAACCATCAATATTTCCAAAATTTAATATTTCTGTATTATAATCCCAACATCTAATACCATTACCTAGTTTATACATTCCAAGTCCTGAGAAATACTCTAATAATCCAGTTGATATAACTGCGATTATAAATACTAAATATGGATACCTTTTCAACTTATTAGTTAGTAATATTATCATTATCGATCCAATCGCATATATATTAATCCATGGTAAGAAATTACCACCTCTCCAATAAAATGTTTTCATACCACTATTAAAATAATAAAATATAAACTCATAAACCCAACCAAATACTCCACTAATAACAATAATAAGACATATTATTCCTATTAATTGCCACTTCTTTAACTTAATATTATCATCCATATAATTTTTAAACAATTCTTTCATACTACTCATACTTCCCTCTTAATTAGAATATAAAATAACCATATATAAAACCACATATAGCACCTACAATATGACTATCATGTGATACATTATCTTTTTTACCAGATATTTGCTTAATAATTTCATCAGCAATATAAAATATAAATATTAATACTAAAGTTATTGGTATTTTACCACTAGTAATATTAACTACTGAACATAAAACAATCATCATAAATACATTATCCGATGTCCCAATCGCACCACTATTATTATGTAGTATTAAATATATTAAACTACTAATAATAGAAGTCATTATTATCATTTGTAATATATGAACACTACCATATTTTTCTTCTAACATAGGACCAATAAGTAAAATAGTTAAGAAATTATTACGAAAATGACTCCAATCACTATGACATAATCCTGATAATACTAACCTAACATAATTCATTGGATTAAAAATACTACCTCTTCTAATCACTAAAAAATTATTTATCTTATTCTTACTTATAGCATTTAGAATTAACATAATTAAACATATAAAAAAATATGACAATATTACTACCGAATTATATGAAAAATAATTTGAAATTTCTACAGCATACTTTGTTAAATCTTCCATCATTGTATTTACTCCTCATAAAATATTGTATCATAA
>CAMNHZ010000076.1 GCA_946540075.1 uncultured Bacillota bacterium | reverse complement strand
CCTGATTTAAATATTCCACTTTCTACAGTATTATTCTTTATTGTTAATTCACCACTTACTGGAGTTCCTTTATATTTTACTGGTAAAGTTTTTTTCTCTGACTTAATACTTTTACCTTCTATTGTATAGTTACCATCAAAATTTTCCTCTTCATCTGTCATATTTGTTGCCACTGAAAACTCCACTGCCTTTACAAATCCATATGCATTATCTTTAGATGAGTTCTTTCTAGCATTATTTATGACACGCATAATAAGTGGTGTCACTATTAAAGCTATAACTGCTAGTATTACGATTACAGCTAAAAGTTCAATCAATGTGAATCCTTTATTTTTACTTATTCTTTCTTTCATTTATATCACCCTACTATTTATTACGTTAATTTTAATGTATCACTTATTTTTTGCTTTTTCAAGAAGTTTCACTTAAATATTTCATATATTTATATTTAAAAAGAAAAAAATAGTTATATAAACATGTCTTTTTTTACTTTTTTTGTTTACATTTACTTTACTAATACATCTTCTTCTATCTTTTAATATAATATATTTAATAGTATAATTATAATAGGTGGTAATATGAATAAAAGAAGTAGAATAAGCAAATATGATAAAACAAATAATCTGATGTCGGATGATTTTACTGATGCTTTAACAAAAAAAGAATTGAAAAAATTCAAAAAGGAACAAGAAAAGATAAAAGAAGAAGCAAGAAGAAACGAAAATGAATTAAAAACAATAGAAGAAGAAATATTTAGAGAACAACTTGAAAAAAGAAAAATAAATAATGATTCAACGGCTACTGAAAGATTAATGAATGAAAATAATACTACCCAAGAACTAGATATGAACTCATATGTGAATAGAGTTATTATGCCTGAAGATTATGAAGAAAAAAGCAAAGATAAAAATAGTTTAAATAGTTTTACTAATTTTATTCTTATTATAACTATCATATGTGGATTAATTTATTTAGGATATAGTATTTATATTTCAAATCAATTAGTAGATAATATATATACAATTATTAATAGTAGTTTTATAACTGCCATAATTATATTATTTTCACTTAGTGCGATGTCTAATAAAAATAAATTGAAGAAAGGATTTTCTATTCTAACTTCTCTAATATTTATTGAGTTTTTAGCTTTTAATGGATTAGTTAGTATTAACTATTTAAAATTACCAACTCAATCAGTTGTTAAAGACTTTACCAATAAAAGTGTTAATAACGTTATAAAATGGGCTAAAGAGAACAAAGTTGAAGTAGTTCAAACTACTGAATACAGTGATACTGTTGATGAAAACAAAATTATAAGTCAAAGTGCTAAAGCAAATACTCTTGTAAAAAATATTGATAAATTAGAAATTGTTTCATCAAGTGGTCCTAACCCTGGTACTGTTGTTAATTTAAAAGATATGCTTGGATGGTCAATTGATGAAGTTGTAAAAGAAATAGAAAAAGAAAAACTAATTAATGTAAATATTGAATATGAGTTTTCAGAACTTACTAAGGATACAGTAATTGATCAAAGTAAAAAAGGAGTTATGCATCGTAGTGATGATATAACAATAAAATTATCACTTGGTAATGAAGAAGATTTAAAACCAGTAAATTTAATTGATTTAGTTAACAAAAAAGAATTTGATGCTACTTT
The DNA here is from genome assembly GCA_946540075.1 of uncultured Bacillota bacterium. Lineage (GTDB taxonomy): Bacteria > Bacillota_I > Bacilli_A > RF39 > UBA660 > CAMNHZ01. The sequence goes on along the minus strand of CAMNHZ010000076.1, from coordinate 871 downwards.
ATGGTTAAAAAGAAATGGTATCAAATATGAAATAACTAAAGAATTTAGTGATAGTATTAAAAAAGGTAACGTAATATCATCTGATCCAGTTAAAGATACACTAGTTAATCAGAAGGAAACGACTTTAAAACTAGTTATTTCTAGAGGTAAAAAAATTGTAGTCCCTAACCTACTAACAATGTCTATTAATAAAATTGTTAAATGGGCAAATAAAAATAATTTAAATATTATTTATAATACTGCTTTTGATAATAAAGTTAAAAAAGGAAAAATAATTGGACTTAGCGTTAAGGAAAATGATGTTATTGAATCTGATACAGATATTTATATAACTATTTCTAAGGGTAAACTTAAAATGATTAGTTATGATAAAGATGATATAAATAAAATTAGAAAATTTGCATCTACATATGATATTAAACTTAATGAAATTAGAGAATTTTCTAAAGATGTTGAAGCTGGTAAGATAATAAGTGTATCTAAAAAAGCTGGCGAAGGTGTTCAAACTGGTGAATCAATTGATGTTGTAATTTCATCTGGTAGTAAAATTATTATTCCTGATTTTACTAATATGGATTTAAATGCTGCTAAAGATTTATGTAACAAGAATAAATTAGATTGTAGTATATCATATGCAAATTCAACTAAGAATAAGAATAAAATAATTGGTCAAAATAAACGAAGTGGTTCTGAAGTTATTGAAGGAACTAATGTAGTACTTACTGTTAGTAATGGTATAAAACCAAGTAGTAAATCTACTACTAGTACTAGTACAAGAACAAGTTCTAAGACAACCACTACTAATAAAAATACAAGTAATACATCTACAAAACCTACAAGTAGTTGTAATAAAACAAAGAATTTAACATTA
>CAMNHZ010000075.1 GCA_946540075.1 uncultured Bacillota bacterium | reverse complement strand
TTTCTTCAAATACAGGAACATGATATGAATTAGTAATATAATCTCTATCAGTAATACCTTTGATTTTTCCAAATCTTTCTCTTAAACATTTTGCAAATTTATATGTAGTAGATTCAATAGGAGTACCATAAACGCTATAGTCAATATTTTCTACTTCTTTCCATTCTTTACATTTGTCATTCAATCTTTGCATTACTTCTAAACCGAATTCTTTACCCTTACCACCATCAGTATGAGAATGACCAGTCATATATTTAACACATTCATAAAGACCAGCATAACCAAGAGAAATAGTTGAATATCCATGATGTAGTAATTCATGAATACTTTCTCCTTTTTCTAAACGAGCAAGTGCTCCATGTTGCCATAAAATAGGAGCAGCATCAGATGTTATTTTACTAAGTCTTTTATGTCTTATTTGTAGTGCGCGATGACATAATTCTAGTCTTTCATCTAATATAGACCAGAAAGTATCCATGTCTTTATCAGAAGAAAGAGCAACATCTGGTAAGTTAATTGTAACTACACCTTGATTAAATCTACCATAATATTTACCTTTACCTTCAACATAGTTTTTAGCTTTAGCAATATTACCTTTACTAATGGATCTATCAGGAGTTAAGAAAGAACGACATCCCATACAAGGATAACAATCTCCTTCACCATTTTCATTCTTTTTAAGTTCTAGCATAACTTTTTCAGATATATAATCTGGAACCATACGCTTAGCAGTACATTTAGCAGCAAGTTCAGTTAAATACCAGTATTTACTATCTTCATGAATATTATCTTCTTCAAGTACGTATAAAAGTTTAGGGAAAGCAGGAGTTATATAAACACCTTGTTCATTTTTCATTCCTAAAATACGTTGTTTAAGAACTTCTTCGATAATCATAGCAAGTTCATCTTTGTATTCTTCAGTTTCACCTAAATATAAACATACAGATAAGAATGGTGCTTGTCCATTAGTTGTAGTCATTGAATTTATTTGATATTGGAAAGTTTGAACACCATCTTGAATTTCTTTAGCAAGATCTTCTTTAGCGTATTTTTCAGCTTGAGCTTTTTTTAATCCACGTTTTTTATATTTATCTAAATATATTTCATAACTTTGACGAGCAAATGGAGCAAGATGTGTCATAGTAACAGTGCATCCTCCATATTGGCTAGAAGATACAGCAGTTATAATTTGAGTAGCAATTGTCATAGCAGTTAAGAATTTATGTGGCTTTTCAATCATAACCCCATTAATATTAGTTCCATTTTGAAGCATATCTTCAAGATTGATTAAGTCGCAGTTATGAAGTGCATTTTGTGCGAAATAATCAGCATCATGGAAATGGATAATACCATCATCATGAGCTTTAACAACATCTTCAGGAAGTAAAAATCTTCTTGTTATATCAGTACTAGTAATACCAGCTAAATAATCTCTTTGAGTAGTAACAACTTTAGCATTCTTATTAGAATTTTCAGTATTCCAATATTCACTTTCACCATCAATTAATTCTTTAATCGCAAGATCGGTTGTATTACTCTTTCTTACTAATTCTCTAGTATAACGATAAGTTATATATTTTTTAGCAAGTTCAAACTTGCCAATTTTCATTAAGCGCATTTCAATAATATCTTGAATATCTTCAACTAGCATTCTTTTCTTTCCTAGTTTCTCAATATATTTTATAATGTTATTGATTTCTCTTTCACTTATTTTATGTTCATCATCTACCTCAATATTAGCTTTTGAAATAGCTTTAAAAATCTTTTCTCTATCATAGTCTACAATGTGACCATCACGTTTAATTATTTTCATAAATCCTCCTACATATTTTTTATCACGACAAAATTATAACACACAATTTTTAATAAGTTTTGTTGTATTTGCAACTTTTTAAAAAAAGATATATAATTTTACAAGAGGGATGTAAAATGGCAAAAATATTTGATGGATTCACACCAATAGAAAAAAAGAAAGTTTTAAAATTATTTGAGGCTAATATATTAAAATTTGATAAAGATGTAAGTGTACTTAGTAAATTAACTAATGCCAATAAGATTTGTATATTAAAAAGCGGGAGTGCTCATATATTAAGGACAGATTATGATGGTAATGAAACAATTATTGAAAAACTATTACCTGAAGCTGTATTTGGCACTAAGATGATGATGTTAGATAATAATGAATATGATTTAATAACTACTGAAGAGAGTGAATTTATATTCATTGATTATGACTATGTTATAAATAAAAATAATAAAAACGTAAGTTACTATCAAAAGTTTATTATTAATATGTTAGATATAATATCCGATAAAATCTTAGAACAAAATAAACGAATAAGTATTTTAACAAAGAAAAGTACAAGAGAAAAATTACTTGAATATTTTCATGAAGAAAGTAATAAACAGTTTTCTAGAAATTTATATTTGCCTTTTAATTTAACTGAATTAGCAGAATACTTGTCAGTTGATAGATCCGCAATGATGCGTGAAATAAAACGTTTACGTGAAGATAAAATAATAGAAAGTAGTGG
>CAMNHZ010000074.1 GCA_946540075.1 uncultured Bacillota bacterium | reverse complement strand
TAACTCGTCTTTTTATATTTTATCTAATTATCACTAACATTAATTTTTGAATTAATTTTATTCTTAATTCTCTGACTTGCATTATCTATTGACTTATCATCTTTATCCAACATATCTGCTATCTCATGATAATTAAAACCATTTATCTTTAATTCAAATACTTGCCATTCAAAATCAGTTAAAATTTTCTTTACTTTATCTAATAATTCCCCTTCTGTCTCAGAATTAACAATTAATTTTTCTGGATTAATTGTATTATCAGAAAGAAGATAATCTAAAGTTCCTGTATCATCACTATTTTCAATTGGAATCGATTCATTAAGGAAACGATGTTTTTGTCTACTTGCTGCTACAATTAAAGAAATCATCTTACGTCTAATACACTTACTTGCATATGTATAAAAAAGTGTATCTTTATGTTCTTCAAATGAATTAATTGCTATACTTAATCCAATCATTCCTTCTTGAATCAAATCATTTATATCTAATCCAAGTCCATTACAACTTTTAATCATTTTAGTCGCAATAGTTATTATCAATGGTTTATACTTTTTAAAAATAATAGTATGAGCCTCTTCGTTATGATCAGCAACATAATTTAAAAGTTCATAATCATTATAATCCATCACATTTTTATATTCCATCTAATCCTTCTTTCGACACTTTATTGCTTCATATACAATTATACCAGTTGCTACACTAGCATTTAAACTATTAGTAGTTCCTAACATTGGAATACTAGCGATAAAATCACAAGATTGTCTTACTAATCTAGTCATCCCATCTCCTTCATTACCTATTACTATAGCTGTTTTACCTGAATAATCAATTTCATAATATGGAGTTGCATTCATATCTGTTCCTACTATCCAAAATCCCTTGTCTTTTAAGTATTCTATCGTTCTTGCTAAATTAGTAACTTTTACAATAGGCATATTATTAATCGCACCTGTACTTACCTTTATTACAGTTGAATTAACTGTTATACTCCTATCTTTAGGTATAATAATACCAGTTACTCCAGCTGCTTCACATGTTCTAATAATTGCCCCAAAATTATGAGGATCAGAAATATGATCTAAAATAACAACCAAAGAATCATCATCATTTATAATAGTATCAATATCAGCATAATCAAAATCTGGTACATCTAAAATTATACCTTGGTGCATACCATCAACAATATTATTCATCTCTTTCTTTTCAAGATACTTAATTGGAACATTTAATCTCTTTAAAGAATTAATTATCTTAGTATCAGAAAAATTCTTATATAATATTGCACGCTTTATTTCCTTATTAGTATCAATCATTTCTTTAGCAACATTTTTACCATATACATACATAATTTATCCTCCTAATATAAAAGACATTATTGCTTTTACTCTATCATTATTACCCGTTAAATATAAATAACCTACTAACGCTTCTAATCCTGTTGCCCATTTATATGTAGTAATATCAACTTTTCTAGGTGATGATGACACCTTATGATTACGGGCACGTTTTACTATTTCTAATTCATTATCATCTAAAAAACTAGAATCAATTAATTTTTCTAAATAATTCTTTTGATTAACCGCACTAACATAATTAACTGCTTCTTTCTGTAGATCATTTACCTTAGATATACCCTTTTTTATTAAATATTCTCTAACATATATTTCATATATAGCATCACCTATATAAGCTAAAGTAAGTGAATTAATTTCTTCTACTTTTCTACTCATTTTTATCTCCATATCTATCAAATGTAATACCACTTATACTACCACTTTTTATATCATTTAAAATAAGGCTCATTACCCTATCATAATCAATTTCTCCACCTCTGATAATACATCCTCTTCTTTTTCCAATAAAATCTAATGTTTCAACCATATCATCTTCATTTATAACATCTAAATTATATCTTTCTTTTAACTTAGATGGATAATACTTATATAAAGTTTTTAATATATAACATACAACTTCATATATAGGAAGTATTTCTTCTTTAATAGCTGATAAACTAGCTAAATTATAAGCTACAACATTCTCATCTAATTTAGGCCATAAAATTCCAGGAGTATCTAAAAGTTCTAAAGAATCATTTATTCTTATCCAATCAAGTGACTTTGTAAGACCAGGTTTATTACCAACATTTACTGCTTTCTTACCTACTAATCTATTTATTAAAGTAGATTTACCTGAGTTAGGTATTCCTATTATTAAAATTCTAGTTTTAGTTTTATTTAAACCTTTACTTTCTTTCTTAATATTCTCATCACTCATAAGTCTTTCTACAACTGTAATAATTTTTTTAGTAGGATTATCATTAGCTAAATCAACAGGTATAACTTCAATACCCTTATTATTATAATAACTAATCCATTTATCGGTTTCATTCTTATCACACAAATCATACTTAGTCATTATAATAATCTTCTTTTTATTACCAATAATATCATCAATATCTTTTATATTAGATGAATATGGCATTCTAGCATCTACTACTTCAAATACAATATCAATTAAGTTAAGTTTTTCCCTTATCTGTCTTTTTGCTTTATGCATATGACCTGGGTACCA
>CAMNHZ010000073.1 GCA_946540075.1 uncultured Bacillota bacterium | reverse complement strand
TTTTCTTTGAAAAACAATAACTTTTATGTTAAAATAAATCATGGTGATATAATGCAAGAAGTAATAAAGAAAATATATGATTATTCACTCGAAGAAATAATGGGAGAACGTTTTGGTAGATATGCAAAAAGTATAATTCAAGAAAGAGCGCTTCCAGATGTTAGAGATGGATTAAAACCTGTACAAAGAAGAATATTATATGGTATGTATAAAGATGGTAATACATATGATAAACCATATCGTAAAAGTGCGAAGACAGTAGGGTATATTATGGGTAATTATCATCCACATGGAGATTCATCAATATATGATGCTATGGTTCGTATGAGTCAATGGTGGAAACAATCTACACCATATGTAGATATGCAAGGTAATAACGGATCTATGGATGGTGATAGTGCAGCCGCAATGCGTTATACAGAAGCTAGACTTGCAAAAATAAGTAATGAATTTTTGAAAGATATAAAGAAAGAAACGGTTGCTTGGGCTCCAAACTTTGATGACACAGAAATGGAACCAACTGTATTACCATGTAAATTTCCTAACTTACTTGTAAATGGTTCAACAGGAATAAGTGCTGGATATGCAACTAATATTCCTACTCATAATTTAGTTGAAGTATGTGATGCTACCATAAAAAGAATTGATAGTCCAAATTGTAGACTAGATACTATTATGGATATAATTAAAGGACCAGACTTTCCAACTGGAGGAATAGCTGAAGGTATTAAAGGTATTAAAGATGCCTTTGAAACAGGTAGAGGTCGTATAATTGTAAGAGCTAAAGTAGAATTTGTTAAAAGTAAAGGTAAAGAACAAATTATTATTCATGAAATACCATTTGAAGTAAATAAAGCTTTACTTGTAAAAAAGATTGATGAAATAAGAATTGATAAGAAAATAGATGGTATTGCTGAAGTAAGAGATGAATCTGATCGTGAAAATACAGTTCAGATTACTATCGATTTAAAAAAGGGTGCGAATAAAGATTTAATCTTAAATTATTTATATAAAAATACTGATTTACAAATATCATATAATTATAATATGGTTGCTATTGTAAATCAAAGACCAGTTACTTTAGGAGTACTTCAAATATTAGATGCTTATATCGTACATTTAAAAAATGTAATAATAAAGAGAACTGAATTCGATTTAAATTATGCTAAAGCACGTATGCATATTGTTGAAGGTTTAATAAAAGCTTTATCAATATTAGATCAAGTAATTAAAACTATTCGTGCTAGTAAAAATAGATCTGATGCTATTTTAAATTTAATTGAAGAGTATGAATTTACTAAAAAGCAAGCAGAAGCAATTGTTGTATTACAACTTTATAAGTTAACTAATACAGATGTTACTGAATTATTAGAAGAAAAAGAAAAATTACAAAAAATAATTGATAATTTAACAGAGATTCTTTCTAATGAGGATATTCTAAAAACTGTTATGAAATCAGAATTAAAAATGATAAAAAAAGAATATGGACATGAAAGACGTACTGAGATAAAAGAAGAAGTAACAGATATAAAGATAGATATCGCAGAAATGCTTCCAAAAGAAGATGTAGTTGCAGTAGTAACACGTGATGGTTATGTAAAACGTGTTAGTAAACGAAGTTTTGCTGCTGCATCTAATGATGAAACAGGTCTTAAAGAAAATGATTATGTAATTGGTATGTATGAAATAAATACTCTAGATACTATTTTATTGTTTACAGATAAAGGTAATTATTTATATGTTCCTGTTCATGAAATACCAGAATTAAAATGGAAAGATTTAGGAAAGCATATAAGTAACATTATTAAGATAAGTTCTGATGAAAATATAATCGCAGCATATCCAGTTTATAATTTTGATGAAGAATTATATGTAACTATGTTTACTAAAAATGGTATGATTAAGCGTACTAAATTAAGTGATTTTAATGTATCACGTCATTCTAAACCAATCGTTAGTATGAAACTTAAGGGTGACGATAGAGTAGTAAATGTTATTATGTCAAATTACAAAGAAATATTTATTGTCACTAAAAACGGATATGGACTTTGGTATGATGCTGATGAAGTTCCTGTAACAGGTTTAAGAACATCAGGTGTAAAATCAATAAGTCTAAAAAATGATGAAGTTGTTAGTGGTAATGTATTTAATGGAACTAGTGAATATTTAACTATTCTTACTGAAAATAGAACTATAAAGAGAGTAAAACTATCAGAATTTGATAAAACTACTAGAGCTCGTCGAGGTGTAAGTGTTATAAGATTGGTAAAAACAAATCCATATTATATTATGAAATCATTTGTTATTTCTAATAAAGATGAAATTGGACTTAAAACAAAAGATGAAATATTAACTGTAAAAGCAACTGAGGCTCCAATATCACAAAGATTATCAACAGGTTCAACTATTTCAAAAACAGATATATTAGATGCATTCGTTGTATCAGGATTAATCACTCCTGATACTAAAGAAGATGATGTAGTAAAAGTAAATGCTGATAATATTTCACTAAAAGAAGTTGATGAAAGAATACTTACAATTGATGATTTCCTAGATAATATTGAAAATAATAAATAAGATTATAGTATT
>CAMNHZ010000072.1 GCA_946540075.1 uncultured Bacillota bacterium | reverse complement strand
ATTATGAGTTTAAATCCACGTTTTGACAACTAGGAGGTCATTTCATATTATCTCCCATATAAAAATCTTTATACCATCTGGCAAATTCTCTTAGTCCATCTCTTAATGATGTACTTGGTTTAAATCCAAAATCTCTTTCTAGTGCACTTGTATCAGCATATGTTACTGGCACATCTCCTGGTTGCATCGCAACCAGTTCCTTATGTGCTTCAAAATCATAGTCTTCTGGTAATACTCCTGCACTGATCAATTCCTGTTGTAAGATATCTACAAACTCTAATAGATTTTCAGGATGACTGTTTCCTATGTTATAGACTGCATAAGGTGGTATTAGTAATCTATCTTCTCCCATCTTTCTTTCAGGAGCTTTCTTCATAACTCTTGATACTCCTTCTACAATATCATCTATATATGTAAAATCTCTTTTACAGTTCCCATAGTTAAAAATCTTAATTGTTTCATTATTTCTTAGTTTATTAGTAAATCCAAAATAAGCCATATCTGGTCTTCCTGCTGGACCATAGGCTGTGAAGAATCTAAGTCCAGTAGATGGAATGTTATAAAGTTTACTATAAGCATGAGCCATTAACTCATTGCTTTTCTTTTTTGCAGCATATAAGCTTACTGGATTATCTACCTTATCATCCGTACTATATGGAACTTTCTTGTTAGATCCATAAACACTACTTGATGATGCATAAACAAGGTGCTCAACACCTTTATTTCCATAATCATAAGAATGTCTGCATGCTTCTAGAATGTTATAGAAACCAATAAGATTGCTTTCTATATAGGCATCAGGATTAGTGATAGAATATCTGACACCTGCTTGAGCTGCTAGATTGACTACGATATCAGGTTTATGCTCTTCAAAGATCTTATCTATCAGTTTCTTATCAGAAATATTTCCATAATAAAAAGACCACTTGTTTGTAGTCTTCTTTGCTACTTCTTTAATTTTATTTAATCTATATTATTTTATTGATACATCATAATAATCATTCATATTATCGATACCGATAATATGAATATCATTATTTTCTTTTAATAATTTCAATACCAGGTTAGATCCAATAAAACCAGCTGAACCTGTGACAAAAATTATTTTATTCAAAATTACACCTTCTTCATTAATTACTTATTTTACTTTTAATGCTTTTATAAAACATATTGATATATTTTTTATAAAAAATACAATTAATAAGTATAACAACTATCAGTCCTACAATTGACACTTCAATGGCTAATAAGATCCATCCAATATAACTTAAAGTTTTAAGTACAAATACATTTGATATTATATACATTAATACAAAAGTAATAATATCTATTAACATCTGTTTTGCAAAATTCTTAAAAGGCCATTTAATAAGATTATTTGAATCATAATAAGCCATCCATATAGTCTGATAAAGCATTGCAATCAAAGTACCAAATGTTACACCAATCAACCCAAATTTCTTGACTGCTAAAACAGAAACAACAATATTGAGTAATGCTGCAATTATATAATTGTTTTGGGTCTGTTTATAATGTCCTCCAGCCAAAATCATAATATTATATGGTAATCTTAAACAGTGGCCTGCATTTGCAAGAACAATTAAAACACCAAATAAAGGCTGAATATAATTAGCATCATTTACTCCCTTTGTATAAACTTGCACAAATGGAACTATTAGTACTGCTGTAACACCAAATACAAATGTTGTTCCTGTATGTATTACCCATTCTATCCATCCAAACAGATTTTTTAAATTATCAAGTTCTTGTTTCGCCCATAGTTCTCCAATCAAGGACGTTATTCCATTGGTCATGGATAAAAACAGTTGTTTTACTCCTTTTACAACAAAAAAATATACTGAATAGATTGATACATCTGACAATGTACCAAATGTTGATAATATAACTATATCTGTACTGTCTAATATAACTGCTGCTACATGTTGCGCAATTCCATTCCATTTTTGTTTAATTGGTTCAACTTCATATTTAATTTTCTTATTTATTTTGTAATGATTCTTTACATAAAGATAAACTAAAAATGGCTGCATCAAATAGATTAAGGATGTTGCAAGTTTCACAAGATGTATTCCACAGCCTAAATAAATAAGCACAAAACATGAAAATGTATTTAAAATAACTGCAATAGTCTGAACTGTATACTGAACATATCCTTTTTGGTCTGCAGTTAACAACAATCTATTTACAATACCAAAAAGATATTGAGCAAATGAACTGATTGATAATACTACTACTAAAAAAGCAACATAAAAAAATCCAAAATTTTGATTAACAAATATTGGATAAAAGATTACTAGAATAATTACATATATAAAAAGGATAAATCCTAATTTTTTAAAAAACTTATCTGCCGATGCTATAATTTTACTAACACTATCTTCATCTTTATCAGCCAATGGTTTGTATAGAGATGATTGAACTACAGCCCCTACTCCTAATTCTAAAAAAGAAATCAATCCTAAAAACTGTGTAATGGAATTAACCAAACCATTTATTTCAGTACCAAAATTACTCAATATTAAACGTGGCAAAATAAAACCGCATATAATTGTAGTAATTTGAAACACAAATGAAGAGATAGTATTATACAATAATTTTCTACTTCTCATTTATTACTCCCATTTTATTCCCTGAACTTTTACGCAAATATTTTATTTCTAAAAATAATATCATAAAATAAAAATATTGTGTCTTAGAAAAATATGTAACATTTGTATAATCCAAAAATAACAACAATATAATTAAAATAACACAAAAATTATAATATGCATCCTTATTGATAGCGTCAAGAATTTTGTGTAAATTCTTGATTCCTGTTTTTTTGATTTCTGTCTGATTTGTTTACTGCTTCTCTGCAGTAAACATAATTCTAGTATCCAGTGACAGCTGTACATGTGCAGCTGTCACTGAACCAGAAGTCTGTAACCTTG
>CAMNHZ010000071.1 GCA_946540075.1 uncultured Bacillota bacterium | reverse complement strand
TATATATTTTTTTATTTATATTTACTATCAATACCTAGATATTCTTCTAGTGTAAGCCAATTACCATTGTTATATATTTCTTTAGTTATTTTTGTATTTCCTATATATCTAAAATGCCATGATTCATACATATAACCAGTAATTTGTTCTTTACCTTTAGGAAATCTTAATATAAATCCATATTTCCAACAATTATTTGCTAACCACTTACCAGCTGCGCTTTCTCCGAATGTATTACTTATTTCATTAAAGTCAGCTGCAAGACCACTTTGATGTTCAGAATATCCAGCTCGTGCTGAATATCTATCAGCTGCTGCATATCCATCACGGGCAGCATATCTATTATATAATGATTTTTGTGTTTCGTATGACCTGAAACCACTTTTAATCCATAGTGATATTCCATCCTTTTTAGCAGCATTAACTAGTTTATTAAATCCTTCATTAAATTCTTTAGTTAAGCCACCAGGATTATATGTTTCTGGTAATGGGTATGTTTTATTTACTATTAAGATACCATTTATATAGTAAAGATTGTTGATCTTTTCTATTTTATAACCTTTAGAAGTAGTAGGTGATGTATTGCTATTTTTCTTAACTATTAATTTAAATTTCTTTTTAGTAGTGTTATTAGATTTATCTGTTGCAACATATGTTAATTCATAAGTTCCTTCTTTAGAAGTATCATAATTTCCAATAACATCTTTTTTTATGATATCATGTGAATTATCTTTAACTTCAACACTATCTATTAAGTTGATTTTATCATTTAAATTTATCTCAATATCTTTAACATTATCGATTGTAGGAGCAACATTATCTTTAACTATTAGTTTAACTTTGTAGTCTTTGCCATTATAATTAAAAATACCAGTATATATTCCACTATAATATATTTTGTCATTTTCTATTTTCATTTGATTCCATTTAATAGATGATGTTATATCTTTTTTAATAACATAGTTATTAATAGAAGGTAATTTATCACCAACATTTATAATAATTTCTTTTTTATAATTAATACTATTTTTCATATTATAAATCACTATAACTGTTAAGATAACCAAGCATATTAAAATTAATATAAATTTCTTTATTCTTTTACTTTCCATATCCAATCTCCATTCTTTTATAATTATACTATAAATTGTGCTATAATAAAAGAGGAGTGATATTATGGATTATCTAATAAGTTTTATAAACGATTTAACTAATGATTTGTTTTATGATAAATTTTTCTGTGATGCAACACTAGTTTATACCGCAGGTGGGTGCTATGAATATGCTAAAATTATAAAGAAAATTGTTCCAGCTTGTGAAATATATGTAAGTTATAATAAACAACATTGTATCATAAAGTATGATGGTAAATTCTATGATACATTAGGTGAAGTTACGAAAGATATTGATCAATATAAAAAGGCAGAACAAGATGATATTTATTATATGGAAGATAATTTTGGTGGTAATTTAAAGCAATTTAAGTTATATGATACCATCATTGATGAAATTTCAAATATAGATATGCAAAGTATTTTAAAAAATCATTCTTTAATTGAAGAACAAAAGAGTGTAGTGAAATAAAAGTTTGTTTTAAACTTTTATTTTTTTTGTAATGATGATTTTAGTACATTAAATAAAGTGTTAAAGTCAGTTATTGATTGATTAAGGATATTTGTTAATTCTACATTAGTTAATTGACTAACTAATATGCTTATGATATCAAGATCTTTAGTATTATCAATTATATTAAGAAGATTATTTATAATAGTTATTATTATTTTTTTGTTATTATTTATATTTCTTTTAATCATAAATTCTAGTGTTTGATCGCTAAGAAGGTTTACGACACTTATATCATTATTTGAAAAATTACTAATCCCATATATGCATATAAAGGATTTGGCCATATTAAAAAAGAAAGTAGGGGGAGTAAATTCATATTTTAAACATATGCCTATTATATCTATAAAATAATGTGTTATATTTTTGTTTTCAATACTTGTAATATATTTTTTACAATCTTGTTTAAATTTATTCTTAGATTTATGATCTAAATTACTATAGATAATTAACATTTTAAATAGTTTTTCATAATCTTTTGTATATATAGTTATAAAAAAGTCACGACATAGATTTGCTTCATCATTAGTTAAAATAAAGATTAAACCCATATCTAAAAAGTATAGATTGTCATCATTATCTATAGCTAGATTCGCACTATGAGGATCGCCATGGAATATAATTTGTTTATCATTAAACATAGCCCAGAAGTTTAGTTTAATATAACTATTAATGGCATTAACAATTTTAGTTTTATTTCTATCAGTAAGTTTCATTTTATTGATAGTGCTATAATCTATGTATTCCATAACTATTACATTATCAGTACAAAATTCTTTATATAGTTTAGGTACTTTTAATTTTTTGACACCTTTTATCTTATCATTAACGCTGTTGACATAATTAGAATATATTTCCATATTCTTCATTTCATTATTAAAATCTATTTCTTGATATATCCAATCTAAATATAAATCAAGTGCGATAAACGCACCTTTAAAGTTTCTAAAATGAAATATTTTTCCGTATCTCTTTATTATAATTTTTAATCTTTTTATATCGTTTTCTACTTGATTACTAATATCTTTTCTTTTGATTTTTATAGCTACTTTAGTTCCATCTTTAAGTATTCCTTTATGAACTTGTGATACTGAACCTGATCCAATAGGATTGGTATATATATACTTAAAATTAGATGTTAAATTATTACCATACTCAACCTTTAGAATATTTCTTATTTCATCAAAATCTATTGGTTTACATGTATCGCATATTTTTGATAATGATTTTCGGTCATCTTCAGTAAAAATATTACCTATATTTTGGGTTGCAAGTATCTGTGCTAATTTAATATAAGTTATCCCCATATTTTCAGCAAATTCTTTAATAGCTTGACCATTGTTCCATCTAAGTATAAATTTTCTAAATATTAGTTTAATTAACTCTATATATAATTTCATATTTATCACATTATTATTATGTAACAAAATTAAAGTTATATAAATTTTAATGTAACAAAAAAAGAACTTTTGACAAGTTCTCTATA
>CAMNHZ010000070.1 GCA_946540075.1 uncultured Bacillota bacterium | reverse complement strand
AAGAAAAAACCAGTTATTATTTGTGGTGATTTTAATGTAGCTCATACACCCCAAGATATAAAGAATGCTAAAGCAAATATTGGTCATGCTGGATTTACTGATGAAGAAAGAAATAAATTTACTGATTTATTAAATAGTGGATTTATAGATACTTATAGACATTTTAATCCAACTACAACTGATAAGTATTCATGGTGGAGTTATATGGGAAATGCTCGTTTAAATAATGTAGGATGGAGAATCGATTATTTCTTAGTTTCTAACAGTATAATTGATAAAGTAATAAGTACTAATATATATGATGATGTTTATGGTAGTGATCATTGTCCAATAGGTATAGATATAAATCTAGATTAATTATCTTATTTATTTAACATATACTATAATATAGCGATTTGACAAATATATTAATTATGATATAATTGTTTGCATAAGTGATGGCGCATTATTCTAGTCAATTTAACTTATTATGAAGACGGGATTAAACAACCGTTAAAGAGCATATCTGTGAAGCTTTTGGTGCTTGCTTCTTACGCCCAGTTTGGGGTGAGTGCTGGAAGAATAGAATGTTGGGCGCTCATAATGGCATATGACTCCGACCCAACATTCGTGGAGACCTAATCTTGTGGTAAGCCTATACGATATATTCTGATGGACTTACTACGACTTAGGATTAAACCTATCTCGTGGCGAAAGTTATGGATAGCGTAGCTTGTCTTGAGTGGTAATTTGGGATGAAAGACAGCCAAGTAGTCTATGGCCAAAATTATTTGGAATAGCTTTCTGAAACTATTACTGCAAAAAAGAATTAATAATAAGTATTGGTGAGGAAATCTCCTAGAGTGTGTATCAAAATAGGATTGTAGTGTGCACTAAGTGGTAATCAAGTCATATATTTGGTAACAATATATCTATTTCTTTAAAGGGGAACCCTAGTTATGGTAACGTAACTAGAGAAATAGGGGAAATCCTACTTGACCTAAAGGCACAAAGTTTACTATGATGATTGCCATCTTTTTTTATATAATTATTTAGAGGTTAAAATGAAAAAAAGAAATAAAAAACAAAAACAAAAAAAAGAAAATACATTATGGATAATAAAAATAACTTTAATCGCATTTATAATTTCATTATTATTTTCACTATTATCTGAAACATTACTACCAAATGTACCATTAATTATAGGTTCTATTATACTTATTTTATTTATTATGATAGGTATAATTTTTGATATGGTAGGTGTAAGTGTTACAGCAGCAAGTGAAAGACCACTTCACTCAATGAGTTCTAGAAAAGTAAAAGGAGCTAAAATGGCTATTTATTTAAAGAGAAATGCCAGTAAAGTGTCTAGCTTTTGCTGTGATGTAATAGGAGATATATGTGGGATTATATCAGGATCTGCTGGTGTAATAGTCGCAACTAGTATATCTAAAATATTTCATTTAGATGCATTAACAGTTAGTTTAATAATAACTGCAACAGTAGCTTCACTTACTATCGGTGGTAAAGCACTAGGTAAAGAAATTGCAATAAAAAATAGTAATGAAATATTATATATGTTCGCTAAAGTAATATCTTTATTTAAAAAAGTATAGAAATATACTTTTTTATTTATTGACAAATTAATTATTAAATATTACTATTTATATATAGGGTAGGAGGTATATGATGAATATATATAAATTAGATAATAAAGGTATTAGAAAACTTATGGTGAGATTTACTAAAACTATATATGGTAAAACTGTATTTTTAATTGCTTATTCACTTCCAATTATTATATTTATTGGATTAATATTAATAGGTTTATTTATGAATAAATATATAGATAATTATCATATGTTAATGAAACTTACAATTTTATTACAATTAGGTATATTTGCAAATATAACTACATTATTAGTAGGAAGTGCTTATTATTATCATGAATTAAAAGAATTTTGTAATAAAGAGAATAATTAATATGAAGTATTTAGTTATATCAGATATTCATGGTAATAGTTATTATGCTAATAAAATAGATGGAATAGTTGATAATGAAAAGCCTGATAAAATAATTATATTAGGTGATTTATACTATGATTATACTAATAATTATCCTACAAGAGATGATATATCAAATATATTAAATAAATATAAAGATATCATATTATGTACTAGGGGTAATTGTGACAATAAAACTGATGAAGAAGTGTCAGATTTTAATTTTTTTGATTATTTTAGATTGAATATAGGAAATAAGATATTTTTCTTTACTCATGGACATTTATATAATATGAATAATTTACCTAAAGATATTGATGTTATTGTTTATGGTCATTTGCACTCAAGTTTTATAATAAAAAAAGATGATGTGATAATCGCAAATCCAGGTTCTATTTCAGTACCTAGAGGTAATAGTGATAATAGTTATATGATAATAGATAATAATAGTATTATTATTAAAGATATATTTGGTAATGTTATTGATGGTATAAAATATAATAATTGATTGAAAAGTATTATCAAACAAATAATTTTATTGTATAATATAAGTAGTGGGGGAGTATTATTATGAACAGAGTAGATGAGAAGAATTTATTAAAAAGGGAATTGGCAAAAGTTGAACAAAAAATTGATGAAATTAATAAAAAGAGGAGACCAGCCTACACTTTGGCGCAAACTTTAAAGAAAGAATTAAATGAAGAACAAAAAAACGCTGTAAAAGAATTAGAAAATTATTTATATAATGAATTAGAAGAATTATATAGATATCGTTATGTGTTGTTTCAAAAGGTTTGTGATCATCCTATATGGTATGAGAATAATAAAGGTGAATGTAAATGTATAAAATGTGGTAAGGTTGATAATTCTAATATGATAAATAAAAATATCGTTAAGGATAATGATTTATATAATAATTATAATGATTATGTAAATAAGTATCATAGACTTGAAGAACAAGGTTTAAATGAAGAAGATATAATTGATAACTTATGTACTAAAAATAAAGTTAAAACAAGAAAACGATAATAATTGTATTACAAGAAGAGATTCATAATAAGAATTTCTTCTTGTATTTTAATTAGATAAGCCGGCTTAGTTTAATGGTAAAACAAATCACTCGTAATGATTAGCTGTAAGTTCGATTCTTACATCC
>CAMNHZ010000069.1 GCA_946540075.1 uncultured Bacillota bacterium | reverse complement strand
ATTATGGTCTTTTTAAATTGATTCAATATCCACAATATCTTTTATTGGTATTACCTTTTTATCCAAAGTTAATATACTATTTCTATTTCTACCTACTATTTTAGTTTCAATGACATCATCTACAGTAATTATTTTAGCTTTTATTATATACTTATGAATCGAATCTAAAAATAATTTGTTTATTTTCTCATTTATTGATTGATTAGATTCATCTATTTTAAAAACTTCTAAATCCTTTTTTGATTCATTACTCTTATAGTATTTTTCATTATTATTTATATCATGATTAATTTCATTAGCAAATACTTTTGGTAATTTTTTATCCATACTATCACCTATAATAATATATGCAAAAATCTTAATTATTTAACATATAACCACCAATAATGAATATAAACAAAAGCACATACGATAGCACACTATATTTTGTGTGTAATATTCCTGATATTAGAACTAATACTGTGGATAACATCAAAGATAATACAATTATGTGTGTAAAATGTTTATGATTCTTGAACATATAATTAGCAACTTTTGATGTTATTATAATTCCTAATATAAGTCCAACAAAATAATACACTAACATATAAAAATTATGAAAAAAAGTATTTATATTTAAACAGTTACTCAAAATAGATAAATATACATCATATAGACCTAACATCATAAAGATACCAGTTCCACTAATGCCCGGTATTACCATAGTTATCGCATCCAATAAACCTATAATACAATATGTAATAATATTAATATTAACATTCTTTATTGTTTTAACATTTAAATTAAAGAAAATAAAAACCAAAAAAACAGTAATTATTATAATCATATCTTTAATTGTTATATTTCCATTAAAATCAATATATTTTTTTCTAACATCACTTAATAGAATTCCTATAAAAAATGCAATAAAAGGTAAATAAAAATATAATAGAATCCATCTTAATAATATACTACCAATCACAATAGCCAATACTACACCACTACCCGATACAAAAAGAAAACTGGTATTTTTCTTTACATTACTAAAAAAGTCACTTATTGCTTCAATACCTTTATCATATATACCAAAATTAATAGCAATCACACTACCACTTAATCCAGGTATTATTTTACCTAAACCAACTATAAAAGATTTAAAAAATAGTATCATATTAAATAATATGATACTATCATAAACATATATTACCTTAAAACATATTTATAACCAATGTTTTCTTACGAATATATTACTTTTTAACTTTTATAACCAACACACTTTTTAAATAAATATATATTTAATTTTGATAAATATAACGGCATTTTTATTACTAAAAACTCATAGACGTATGTCGGAATAACTAATACAACAAACAAGCAGAAAATCACAAATACGAATAATATTATTTCCTCTGGACTTTTAGGAGTAATACCTGCTATCATTAAACATAAAACCAGTATAAATCCTAGTGAGCCAAAAGCAATATATAACGTTGTATTTATAAAAGTCACAATGATATAAAAAAGTAGTGCGATTAAATAATTTGATATTTGTAATATACCACATAAAATTGTTTCTAATAGTACAAATATAAATGCTATAATTTTTCTCCAAACAGGAGCATCATAGTACTTTAAATATTGATAAAAGTATTGCCACTTAGTATATTTTCTTTCATAATTTTTTGTTTCTTGTGTCTTAGTCTTATTACTTGTTTTTTTATTTCTATTTAAATTACTATAACCAGTATTTTCTAGATTTTGTAAATATAAATCATATTCTTTTCTTTTATTTTCATCTAATAACACTTCTTTAGCTTGATTTAACTGCTTTATAATATCTATTGACTTGGAGTCACCATTTACATCAGGGTGCCACTTTTTAGCCATCATACGATAAGCTTTTTTTATTTCATCAAAACTAGCATTCCTAGAAACTCCTAACAACTCATAATAATTAATTTTATCATTCATAGAATCACCACTCACTTGGCTTATTATAACATAAAAAAAGAAAATAATTTTATTTATTTTCTTTTTTCAATTTATTAACTACATCTTTAATTTTAGTAGTATCAACACTCTCGAAAGCTCTTAAAACTTCAATTGGTACTGCAAAAATAATTGTATTAGATTGATCAGATGACAAATCATTTAAAGTAGCTAATGTTCTAAGATGTAAAGCACCTGGTGAAGCATTCATAACCTCTGCAGCTTTTGATAAATTATCAGCAGCTTCTTTTTCACCAACTGATTTTGTAATTACTGCTGCTTTTTCACGTTCTGCTTCTGCTACTTTAGCAATAACTCTTTGCATTTCTTCTGGTAATTTAATATCTTTTAATTCAACATTTTCTACCTTAATTCCCCAAGGGTCAGTAGCTTTGTCAATAATATTACAAATCTCAGTAGATATTTTATCTCTTTCAGATAATAACTCATCCAAAGATACTGCACCTACAGCATTTCTCATTGTAGTTTGTGCAAGTTGAGATACAGCATATTGATAATGTTGTACAGCAATAACTGCCTTTGATGCATCAAAAACATTATAATAAATTACTGCATTTATTCTAATACTTACATTATCCTTAGTAATCGCATCTTGTTCAGGAACATCAACAGCCCTTGTACGAATATCTATTTTTTGAAATGAATCAATCACTGGAAAAATCAAATTCCAACCTGGATTCAAAACTTTTTTAAATTTACCAAAACGAAATTTTATACCTCTTTCATACTCAGAAATTTGTCTAATAGAAATTAAAACAATAAATACAACAATTATAAATAATATAAACAAATCAAACACCTCCACAATTATTTTTTCTTAGCAGATCTAGTTGATTTTTTACTAGAATTCAAAGAATCACGAATTTCTCTAAGAAGAATAACCTCTTCTTTAATTTCTTCTTTTGGTTCTTCTTTTTCTTCTTCTTTATTCTTTGTTAATATTTTATTAATAACTTTTACAAATATGAATATACATACAGCAACTATTAAAAAGTCAATTACATTTTGAATAAATAAACCATATTTTATTCTAGCTCCTCCTACTTTAATTGCTAAATCAGAGAAATCATAACCACCAATTATTATACCAATGATTGGCATTAATATGTTATCAACAAGTGATGAAATTATTTTTCCAAAAGCACTACCCATGATAACACCAACAGCAAGGTCTAAAACATTACCACGTCTTATGAATTCTTTAAATTCATCGAATAATCCCTTTGATTTATTTGCGATTCTATCTTTCTTTATTCTTTTCATATTTTCACTCCTCCCGCATCTATAAATCAGCTATATTATAACACCTATTTTTTACATTATCAATAAACCTAACACTTTTTATATTA
>CAMNHZ010000068.1 GCA_946540075.1 uncultured Bacillota bacterium | reverse complement strand
TATGAAAAAAGAAAAGAAAATAGAAAATAGATCAGAAGGTTTTATAATTAGTGATAAATTTGAAGCAGGAAACAATTATTATCAATATCAAACAACAGATGAAGAGGGAGATAGAATTGATTCTTACATTCATGTTAAAGACGGATTCTTTGATATGAACAGTGTAATTACTGATGGAGAATTGTTTCAATATGCTATCACAAGATTTTATAAAAAATATATATATCAGTTAGACCTTTATTATACATCTTATCAAAAATACTTTGTAAATAAAAAAGAAGATAGTAAGTATAGAAGAAATGATCTTAGAAATGCAACTTTTTTGGCATCACTAGGTGATATTGTTGGAGTAAGGGTTGATAGTAGTAAGTTAGATGCATTCTTTCTAGCTCTTCCTAAAAATGTTTTTAGTATTGGTATTGAAAAGATTGCATTACTATTTGGATATGAAGATCGTTATATAAATCAAGATAATTTAAATGTTATTCTTTGTGATGGAAACTATGAAAATAGTAAAATATTAAATAATGATCAAAGTATCGAATTATTAAAAGATATTAAAGAAAGATATTTATCTGGTAAGTATATAAAGACAGAAAATCATTTGAATAAACGTTAATAGTATGTTATAATTGTGTAAATTAATAATTGACTATGAAGGATGTTTTAGTTATTTATTTGGTAATTAGAGAACTAGTGGTTGGTGAAAACTAGTCAAGAATAAATAATAAATTACGCATCTAGAGTCAAATCGTATCTCGCGTTAAGAGTAGAGTGTGTAAGTCATTACAAATTAACGGTGGTACCGCGCATATTTTGCGTCCGTGGATTGTGGTGACTTTTTATATTGTGGAGGTTATTATGGATTTAGGTAGTTATATAGATTATACAAATTTAAAGACAACAGTAAAGATGGATGAGATAAAAAAGATGTGTGAAGATGCTAAAAAGTATCATTTTGCATCTGTTTGTATTCAACCATATTATGTTCCTTTAGTACATGAACTTTTAGATGGTAGTACAGTTAATACTTGTACAGTTGTAGGATTTCCATTAGGAATGAACACAAAAGAAGTAAAAGCTTATGAAGCAATAGATGCTGTTAATAATGGTGCAGATGAAATTGATATGGTTATTAATATGAGTGCTGTTAAAAATGGTGATTTTGACTATGTTAAAGAGGAAATAGAAGAAATTAGAGATTCAATTGATGGTAAAGTGTTAAAGGTTATCATTGAAACATGTTATCTTACTGATGATGAAATTATTAAATTGACAGAAATTTGTAATGAAACATTTGTTAATTTTATTAAAACATCGACTGGATTTGGAACTGAAGGTGCGATAGTATCTGATGTTAGATTAATAAATAAATATAAAAATGATATTTTAGAAATAAAAGCAGCTGGTGGTATAAGAACTGAAGAAGAAATAATTGATTTTATTGAAGCTGGTGCAACTAGAATAGGAACATCACATGCTGTAGAGATAATGGATTCTTGTAATCATGATCATGAGGAGGAATAATAATGAAGTTATATGATGAATTAGTATGGAGAGGGCTTATTAAGGATATTACAAGTCCTGAATTAAAAGAAAAATTAAATAATGGAGGAATGAGTTTTTATATAGGAACAGATCCAACCGCAGATTCTATGCATATTGGACATTATTCTTCATTCTTAATATCAAAACGATTAGCTAAGGCAGGACATCATCCATATTTGTTGATAGGTGGAGCAACAGGAAGAATTGGAGATCCAAGACCTACTGCAGAAAGAGAAATGAAAACAGAAGAAGAAGTTTTACATAATGTTGAAGGGTTAACAAAACAAGCTAAAGAAATATTTGGATTTGATGTAGTAAATAACAATGATTGGACAAAAGATATTAATATAGTAGAGTTTTTAAGAGATTATGGTAAATATTTTAGTGTAAATTATATGCTTGATAAGGATATTATTAGAAGAAGATTAGAAACAGGTATTACTTTTGCTGAGTTTTCTTACATGTTATTACAATCAATGGACTTTTTATGGCTTCATGAAAATAAAGGTGTAGATCTTCAAGTCGCAGGTTCTGATCAATGGGGTAATATTACTGCTGGTGTTGATTTAATTAGAAAGAAAACTGGTGATGAAGTTTATGCATTTACTATGCCACTAGTTCTTGATAAATATGGAAATAAATTTGGTAAAAGTGAAGGTAATGCATTATGGTTAGATAAGGATAAAACATCATCATATGAACTTTATCAATACTTAATTAATTCTGATGATTCAAAAGTAATTGAGTATTTAAAAATATTTACATTCTTAAGTAAAGAAGAAATAGAAAGATTAGAAAAGTCAAATAATGAACATCCAGAATTAAGAGAAGCACATCAAGCTTTAGCACGTGAAGTTATAACTGATTTACATGGTAAAGAAGAATATGAAAAAGCTTTAAATATTAGTAAATCATTATTTAGTGGTGATATTAAAAAACTTAATTTAGATGAAATTAAAGTAGCATTTAAAGATGTTCCTTCATTTAGACTTGAAGGTGAAATTAATATCGTAGATATGCTTGTAAATAATAAAATTGCTAGTTCTAAAAGAGAAGCTAGAGAGTTTATAAATGCAGGATCTATTACTATTAATGGTGATAGAATTACAGATCTAGATAGAGTTATAACTAAAGAAATGGCTATCGAAGGTAGTGCAATAGTTGTAAGACGTGGTAAAAAGAAATATTTTGTAGGAATGTTCTAAAATGAGAATTACAAATGATGAGTTAGAGACATTAAAATCAATATCACTTACTAATGATGTTAAACTAAGAAAAGTAAAAAGAGATTATAAAAAAAATAAAAAAAAGTATAAATTAGATATAAATGATTATAGAAAGTGTAATTACATCAATTTATCAGAAGATGTTAAAGATGATTTTCTAACCAAAGATAAATATAAT
Source organism: uncultured Bacillota bacterium (assembly GCA_946540075.1). Lineage (GTDB taxonomy): Bacteria > Bacillota_I > Bacilli_A > RF39 > UBA660 > CAMNHZ01. The sequence continues at coordinate 512 of CAMNHZ010000068.1, read as the reverse complement.
AAGTTAATTAGATATTTAAATAATGACAGTTACTCTAAAGCTTTAGAAAATAAAAATATGTTTTATCAATTGTTTGATAAATATATTGGTAGAAATTATATTGATCTTAGAATATCTAGTTTTACTGAATTTAAGAAATTTGTTGAAAATAAAAATAGTGTTATTGCTAAAAGAATAGTTACTTGTGATGGAGAGGGTATTAATAGAATTATTGTAAAAGGTAATAATAATTTAAAGTCTACATATAAATATCTTCTTAAAAATAAACAATTTATTATTGAGGAAGAATTATCACAGGCAAAAGTACTTAATAAGATTAATCCTTATACTTTAAATATCGTAAGATTTACTACTCTTTTAAAAGATGGAAGAGTTTATATAATAGGTAGTTCTTTAATAACTAATAATGGGGATGAAGATATTATAACTTCTAATAATATAGTTATGGATTTAGATGAGAAGGGTAATATAATAGGTAATGGAGTATCAAATGATGGTAAAATATATACTAA
>CAMNHZ010000067.1 GCA_946540075.1 uncultured Bacillota bacterium | reverse complement strand
TAAAACTATATCTCTTTTTTTGATTCTTCATCTAATTTTTTATAATAGTCAAATCTTTTCTTTGAATCTTCTTTATTTCCTTCTAATAAGCTTGATGCCATAGTTGGATTAATATTCTTTAACATTCTATATCTATTTTGACTATTTAAAAATTCTTCATATTTATCAAAATCAACTTTAGTACTATCTAATGTAAATTTTTTACTTTCAGGTACATATCTAAACGTTGGAAAATATCCACATGTTGTAGCAAGTTTTTGAATTTCTAAACTATTAGATAATCCACCAACAATACCATGAGCAATACATGAAGAATAAGCAATTATTATTGAAGGACCATTATGTTCTTCAGCCTCTTTAAGTGCCTTTATAACTCCTTGCATATTATAACCCATATTAACAGTTGCGACATAACAATTAGGATAATTTAAAGCTATACGAGCTAAATCTTTTTTATGATTCTTTTTACCAGAAGAAGTAAATGAAGCTATACTACCTTTATGACTTGATTTAGATGATTGACCACCAGTATTAGAATATACCTCTGTATCAAGAACTAAAATATTAACATTATCATTTGATGATAATACATGATCAATACCACCAAATCCTATATCATAAGCCCAACCATCTCCACCAATACACCAAATACTACGTTTGATTATATAGTCTTTTAATTTAGACAACTCTGTTGGAATAGTATTATAATCTAAATTATCATATACCTTTTTAGTAACTTCATAACTATTAATATTATCTATATATTCCTTAAACAACTCACTATTAGAATTATCCATATTATTAATCATAATATTCTTAATACGATTTTTCATTAAATTATCAGCTTGTAACATACCAAAAGCATATTCAGCATTATCTTCAAATAAAGAACTAGCCCAAGGTACTGTATAAGGCATACTTGGTATACTTGCACCATATATTGATGAACATCCAGTTGCATTTGCGATTATCATATGATCACCATATAACTGTGTTAGTAACTTCAAATATGGTGTTTCACCACATCCCGCACAAGCACCAGAAAATGCAAATCTAGGTTTATTAAACTGACTATTCTTTATTGTATAAACATTATCTATATGTTTTTCTTTTGTATTTTGCACTAAATAATCAAATATTTCTTGTTCATGATTATTCTTTTGTTCGATTATATCTTTCATCATTAGTGCTTTTTGTAATCTAAATCCTGGACAAGTCTTATAGCAAAGTCCACAACCTGTACAATTCTTGATTGAAATACCCATCACATAATAATAATCTTCTAATCCTTTACCAAATGGTTTTCTGGCTTTTTCTTTTACATATAATGGTGCATTATCATATTCTTCTTTACTGAGTAAGAATGGTCTAATTACACCATGAGGACAAACCATTGAACATTGATTACAATTAATACAATTTTCACCTATCCATGATGGTACAACATCACTAATATCTTTCTTTTCTAATCTACTTGTACCAGGTTCAAATGAACCATCAGCCATATCTATAACATCACTAGTTTTTAAACTATTACCACGTCTTTTCATTATTTGTTCAATAACACTAGATTCTTGATCTGTAGTATTATCAACCAAACCTAAAATATTTATATCAACCTTTTTCAAATAATTATCTACTTGGTTTAATAGTTTTATATTAGCATTTACTACTTCTTCACCCTTCTTATAAAACTTATGATAGATTGATTCCTTTAGTTTTTCTAATACAACTTTTTCATCTAAAATATTCATCAATTTAAATAAAGCATATTCAATAGCCATACTAATTTTATTACCTAAACCTACATTTCTAGCTATTTCTAAAGCATTAATTCTATATACTTTGATATTTCTTTCATTAATAATATTTAACATATTACTATCCATAGTACTAATTAATTCTTTATCAGATTTAGTCGTATTAATTAAAATAGTACCATTTTCTTTAATATTAGAATAACAATCAAAATCATTTAAATAAGTATCTTTAGTTATAACTATTACACTAGGATTTTCAACATAATATGAACTTCTAATCTTACTATCACTAAATCTTAAATGTGATTTAGTAACTCCTCCAGATTTCTTAGAATCATATTCAAAATATCCTTGAACATAATTATCACTATTTTCACCAATTATCTTAATCATTGATTTAGCCGCACTGACACTTCCATCACTACCAAATCCATATATTAAACATTCATTAGACTTATTAATTCTATAATCATCATCTACATCTAAACTTAGATTTGTTACATCATCAGTTATACCAATAGTAAAATTATGATGAGGATTATTAATCAACATATCATATACCGCTTTTATATCTTTTGGAGTTGTATTCTTACTAGATAGTCCATATCTACCTCCATAAACACCTTTATCTTTAATCACACTTTTTACATCCAAATATAAAGGTTCACCAATTGATCCTGCTTCTTTAGTTCGATCAATAACCGCAATATTCTTAACAGTATTAGGTATTACATCTAATAAATACTTACTTGAAAATGGACGATATAAATGAACTTCAACAAGACCAACATTATATCCTTTATCATTTAAATCATCAATAGTTTCTTTAATAGTTTCACATACTGAACCCATTGCGACAATAATATTTGATGCCCTATCACTTCCGTAATAATTAAATGGTTTATAATTAGTACCTGCTAAATCATTAATTTTTTTCATATAATCATTTACTATATCAGGTACAACATCATAATACTTATTTCTAGATTCAGTTACTTGAAAATATATATCATCATTAGATGCAGTCCCAATAATCTTTGGATTCATTGGATTTAAGGCTTTATTTCTAAACTTTTCTAAAGCTTTATAATCTATTAATTTCTTATAGTCATCCATTTCAAGAACATTTATTTTATTTATTTCATGACTTGTTCTAAAACCATCAAAAAAGTGTAGAAAAGGTAATGATGCTTTTATGCTAGAAAGATGGGCAATCGCACCTAAATGACAAGCATCTTGAACTGATGATGATGACAACATACAAAAGCCAGTACTTCTAGTTGCATATATATCTTGATGATCTCCTAGAATACTTAAAGAATGTGTTGATAATGAACGAGCTGCTACATGTATAACACCAGGAAGCATTTCGCCTGCCATTTTATACATATTAGGTATCATTAAAAGAAGTCCTTGACTTGCTGTAAATGTTGTTGTTAAAACACCTGATTGTAATGAACCATGCATTAATCCAGCCGCACCTGCTTCACTTTGCATTTCTATTACTTTTACTTGATCATTAAATATATTTAATCTTCCTTGATTACTCCATTCATCAATATGCTCTGCCATTGGACTAGATGGCGTTATTGGATAAATACTTGAAAGTTCTGTAAACATATATGCTGTATATGCACAAGCTTCATTTCCATCTACAGTCATAACTCTTTTCATCAAATCACCCTTTCACAATAATATTATTATATCA
>CAMNHZ010000066.1 GCA_946540075.1 uncultured Bacillota bacterium | reverse complement strand
GCAAGATACTATTTTAAACACTTATTAAATACAAAAAATAAAGAATATGCAAAAGAAGAACTATTATTTTTAAATATAAGCGAAGGAAAGTATAAAGAGGCTTATGAATTATTAAATAGTATTCCTAATTATACAGATAAGATTGTTTATGCTAATGCAAAAGATTTTTTAGAATATAATTTAGGTATTTCTGATAGAGCTAGCAATAATAGTGTTAATTATTTTAATTCACAATTATATAATTATGATGAGAATAAGACATTGTATCATATATCTAAACATTTAGATGAGAATGATAAAAAGAAAGTTCATACTGTCTTTTATAGTGATATTGATCTTAGAGAATTGTTATTAATGGTAAAGGATAAAATAAAAAATGCTATTCCTAATAGAAGTACAACAGTAGATAAATATATTGTTAGATATGATGATTATATTGCAACAATTGACTCTGATGAAACTCAGTATCTAGAAGTTGTGACATTTCCAAATACAAAGAATATTATTACTATGTATCCAATATTAGCTCCTCTGAATGAATTAGATAAACCTAAACAATTAAAGAGAAGAAAGTAAAAAATATTTTATATAGACAAATGTAAAAAGTACCACAAAAAGGTGCTTTTTTTGATATTTAGAACAGTTAAATATATAATAAATAATTATAAAAGAAAGTTGTTCAAGCAAAAAAGTAACAAGGAGTTAATTTATCGTTGACAAAGTAGTAAAAAATATGTAAAATAAAACTTGGAAAGTAACTTTTTATTGCTTGGAAGGGGTAGTAATATGGAAGAAATAGATTTAAAAGAATTGTTTCGTTTTTTTATCAAAAAAATATATATAGTAATTGGTTTTACTTTAGTTTTTATGGTTGTAGGATTTATATATTTTAAAGAGTTTCAAACACCTTTATATCATAGTTCATCAACTGTAATTCTTGTTAGTGAAAAACAAAAAACAGATAGTACAGAATTTAATTTGAATCATCAATTAGTAACTACTTATAGTCAAATAATTAAAAATAGTGATATTTTAAATACTGTTATTAACAATTTACATTTGGATATATCTAAAAATGAATTAGCTAAAAGTATTAATGTAGCAGCTATTGATAATACTGAAATTATAAAGATAGAAGTAAGTTCTGCTAGTAGTGAGGAAGCTAAAATTATAGCTACTGAAGTAACAAATACATTTATTAGTAAAGTAAATGATATATATAAATTACAAAATGTTACTGTCTTAGCAAAACCAAAATTAGAAACAGTTCCTTATAATAAAGCAACTACGAAATATACTATTTTATCTAGTATGGTAGGACTATTAGTAGGAGTTGGAATTATATTTATAAAATTTTATTTTGATACAACAATTAAATCAGTTGATGATATCGAAAATAAAGTTAAATTAACTGTTTTAGGAAGAGTAGAAAAGGTAGGTTAATAATATGGGTAAAAAAGGATTATTTAAAAAGGAAGTGTTTTTGAATTCTAATCCAAAATCAACATTTTCAGAAAGTATAAATTCAATAAAAACAAATCTACGTTTCTCTGATTTAAATGGAGATAAAAAAGTAATATTAATTACATCATCTACTCCTGGTGAAGGAAAAAGCTTTATAACAGCTAATTTAGCTGCATCATTTACTGCTAATAATAAAAAAGTATTAATAATTGATGCTGATCTTCGTAAAGGACGTCAAAATAGAATATTTAGATTTAAAAATGATCCATTATATGGATATTCAAATATGATTGTTAACGTAAATTCTTATGATTTTGATATTAGTGATTATATTAAAAAGACAACAATTCCACGTTTATATGTAATTAGTAGAGGACAAACTCCACCTTCACCACTAGAATTATTATCATCATCAAATAATAGAAGATTATTAAATATGTTAAAGGAACAATTTGACTATATATTTATAGATTGTCCACCAGTAATTGTAAGTGATGCTTTAGTATTATCGAAGTATTCTGATCAAAATATTGTTGTAGTCGCACAAAATATTACTAAAATAGAAAGTTTAAATGAAGTTAAACTTATGTTTGAAAAAGCAAATAGTAAGATAACTGGAGTAATATTAAATAAAGCAGATAAACACTCTAAAAAATATGGTCATTATGGTTATTATAGCGAATAATGAAAGATTTACATACCCATATAATGTATGGAGTAGATGATGGTAGTAAAACATTAGAAGAATCACTAATTATGTTACATAGATTAGAAGAAAGTGGAGTAACAGATGTTGTTCTAACCCCTCATTATATAGAAGATACAAGATATTCATGTAATAATAAAGATAAGATAAAACTGTATAAAGAAATTTGTTCTAAAGCAGAAGAGATAGGATTAAATATAAATATTTATCTAGGAAATGAAGTAATGGTAAATAATAATTTACTCGAATCTCTAGATACAGAAATATTAAGAATAAATAATTCTAGATATTTATTAATAGAAACAAATTTAAATAAAGAATTTCCTGATTTTGATTTAATCATAAATGAATTATTAGATAATAATATAATCCCAATATTTGCTCATCCAGAAAGATATCTATATGTACAAAAAGATTATAAATGGTTAAATAAATACATAGAAGCAGGAATGTTATGCCAAGGTGATTGTGAAAGCTTATTTAATAAATATGGAAAAAAAGCAAATAAAACACTTATAAAACTTCTTAAAAAAGATATGATTCATTTTTTTGGATCAGATATACATAGAAAAGAAACAAAAATTAACATAAAAGAATTAGAGGGAAAATTAAAAAAAATAGTAAAAGATGATAAAAAAATAGAAGATTTACTTAAAAATAACTTTGATAAAGTAATAAGAAACAAGGAAATATAAGAACAAGTAGTATGGGAGTAAAGAAGTATGAATGAAAGTATTATAGAAACCTATGTTGATTTAGACGGTAAAGTAAATAGTAGAAAAAGTTATGAACAAGTATTAATAGTAATATTTGCTGGTATTAAGTTTTTACTAGATAGAATACTTGCAATATTAGGATTAATTATTGCTTCACCCTTAATGTTAATTATAGCTATTATAATTAAATTAGATAGCAAAGGACCTGTATTATTTAAACAAAAAAGAACAGGAAAAGGTGGAAAAGAATTCTATATTCATAAATTTAGAACTATGGTAGAAAAAAATGATGTTCATGATTTTTCTAAAGCAGATCAACATACTAGAGTAGGTAAAATATTACGTAAAACAAGTTTAGATGAATTACCACAATTGTTTTCAATAGCAATTGGAGAAATGTCATTTATTGGTCCAAGACCTTGGATTACTGATTATTATGATAATATGAATGAAGTTCAAAGACAAAGATATATAGTAAGACCAGGTTTAACAGGATTAGCTCAATGCATGGGAAGAAATGGTATTACAATTTTTGAAAAAATAAATTATGATATTGAGTATATAAAGAATTATTCTTTAAAACAAGATATTAAGATAATATTCTTAACAATTAAGTGTGTATTTACTGGTAAAGGTGC
>CAMNHZ010000065.1 GCA_946540075.1 uncultured Bacillota bacterium | reverse complement strand
CCTTTCTAGCTATTCTCGATAACCATAGCTTCTAATTTATCTAGTTTACTTGGTAAATCTTGCATATAACTTAATTGCATGTATGGTTTTAGTGTCTTATCGTCTGTAATATCTAAAGGATACGTTTTATTAATAATATCAATGTTATTTACATCTTTGTTTGTCTTTAATTTACTTAATTCATTAAGTTCATTTATCAATTCGCTATCTTCTATTACATAATCTTCGTTTCCAACATAATATACTGTTGCTCCTACATCTAATCCACCAGTAGTACTAATGTAATCTGTTGTTATTTCTTCTCCATTGTATGAATCAATTTTTTTAATTTTGTTCGGTATAACCCATTGTCCATCTCTAAATTCAAATTTATCTTCGGAGTCACCTATTTTCAACATCTCTATTCCACTATTTTTTTCATATACTTGTAAAGTATCTATAGCCGCATTTCTTAATATTTGAGTATTATCATCATTGAACTGGGCATAATATATTAATAACCATTTTGAATCAGCATCAGTTGTTATTTCTAAATACATCGATTCATTGTCTTTTACTATATTTTGTACTGGATATGAAGTTTGTGCTGTAGTGGCGACAGGTAAATTTTCTTCATTATAAGTTGCAACACCAAAACGACTTGTTTCATATATTTTTTTAATAATGTAAGTAGTGTTTGGCTTACACCTAACCGCTGTAATTCTATCGGAAAAATTTGACTTAAGTATTATATTTGATTCGCCTATATATCCATTAATAATTGTCATATTATTTTTATTAAATTCATTTTTTGTCAAATTTAGTGCGTAAATTTTTCCAATATAATCAGTGTAATCTGTTGTTCCATTTTTTTGAATTTGAATATCGTATTCTAAAGGAACAGAAAGGGAAAATGATTTGCCAGGAATAAAATTTAAAAACCTGCATAAATGAACATCTTTTGCCAAAGTTATACGTGATATATGTAATTTGTTTTGATAACTCAATCTGTTGAAGTTAAGTTCGATATCTGTAAATGTTCCATCTGTATAGTATAATCTAAATATATTTCTAAAATAATAGTTATTCTCATATGATGACATTTTCCCTTTTACATAAAAAAGAGAAAATGTTAACTCTTCTCCAGCTTTTGCTATAAGAGGAATACGCCTTACTACTGATGATTCTGATAAACCATCTCCAGAAGGTTTAATTATCTTATATCTATTGCCAATTATACTTGTTGTAGTTGTCCTCCAGTTTCTCGAACCGGTTAAAAATTTTGCTAAATTTTTACCTGTATGATATATATATGGTACTCCACTAACAATATGAATATCTTGAGGATAATCTTGATTAGGAGATGATTGACCACCAACATATGGTTCGTAGTCTGTAGCTTCTGCACCTTCTTCAATTTGAATATTATAAATAAGGACTGTATTTGTCGAGTTTCCGTTATCAACTTGTATATAATGTATATCTTGTGTAGTTGTAAAAGATATATTGTTACTATGATGTGCGTTCATAGACGTGTTAGAAATTGTTGTTTTATTTTCATCCAACAATTTAATATTTGCATTGCTTGAATTACTATCTCCATCAACCTCAATTGAAAAAGTATATGTTCCTGCTAATATTGGTTGACTTAAATTAATTCTATAACCCCATCCACCTCTAAAGCCATTGTTTTCTTTAACTGCATTTGTATTATATGTTTGAGTGTTAGTTGAATTTTCGTAGTCATAGAGATTTTTTCCAGTATATTGTATTTGTTCTGTGTTACCAAATAATTCTAGCTTATTCTTGCTGTATTTTGCAGCATCTGTTACTTGTATTTCTGTTGCTTGTTCTGTTGTATTCCAAGGCATATTACTTGCAAGATTTTCATTTTCTTCTTCAAGTTCATCTAAAATATCGTTGTATTTCTTTTTTCTGTTGATATTTACTATAGTTTCGTCTGATATTAATTTATCAAATTCTTTAACTACATTTTTTTCCATATAAATTTATATATATTTATTTTATGAGTTATCTAAAACCATTGCTTTTAATTCGTTTATTTCCTTCTGAAATTTTATCGCATTAGACTTTTTGTAGGTTAACTCAAGTACCGGATTCAAATTTTCTGTATCATCTATTACTGTATAGATGTGGTTTGTTCCGTAGTTTGTTAGAATTTTATTTAGTTCATCTAATTGTTCTATTAAGGTTTTATCTTCTACTACATAATCTTCTGTGCCTACATAATATATTGTAGCCCCCTCGTCTAAACCACCTGTAGTGCTGATGTATTCAGTTGTTATAGTCTCTCCATTATATGAATCTATTTCTTGTACTTTGTTTGGAATTATCCAATTGCCATCTTGAATTTTAAATTGGTCTTTATGTGATCCTATAGATACCATCTTAATTTGATTAAGGTTTAATTGATATTCATTATGGTAGTATGGAACAAATTCATAATCCGCAACATTTTCCTTAACAATTTGATAAGCTATCTGGGCGTTTTCTATATTTTCGGAACCTCTGGGCCACATATGAATATATATATAACCATCTTGTTTTAGTGTAAATGTTGCTTTTAATTTTTGCGAATTTGATGATATAACCATATACCCAGAAGAATATTCGCCAGCCACATATATAAGTAGGCCTTTTTGAGCTGCGGTTGAACTAATACTTCCTGAAACCAACTGCATCGATAGTGTATAAGTTCCTTTTCTTAATCGTGTATGCTTAAAATCACAATTAAATTCAGCTGAAGCTTTACCGTTCATATAAATGTATTGATTATCAGCAGAAAATGTTATTCTATTTTTGGTTTGTCTTTTTTGAGTTGCATCATAAAAATTTTTTGAATTTACTTCAATAGTATTCTCTCCACTAACCACATGAATGGGTTGTGGATAATCTGAGTTAGGAGATAGAACACCACCAACGTAGGGTTCGTAGTCTGGGAAAGTATCTTCGGTGTAATCGCCTTTAACCATCATAATTTTGCTGAATGACATCGTTCCACTATTATTTCTTCTACATAAATCCATGTAGCAAGAATTGTCTATAGTAAATTTAATAAAATTACCATTTTGAGTTGTCTGTGAGATTTTCAAACCGTCATTATCAAACAATGCTAACTCTATCGCAGATGCATAACCTGTGTCGTTTACAAAATCATAGAACTTTAGTGTATAAGTTCCTGCACTTGTTAATGGTACTAATTTTTCTATATTTCTGTTTGCATATCCTGTTGCATTGTATAATATAGAACGTCCATAACCCCCGCCACTATTAGTCGTCCATAATTGAGTTGCAGAATCATAAGCATTATAATCACTTTCTTGACTTAATATATTTTCGTCAAATAATTGAACACCTGTATAACTTGTCTGCTTAGTATCTCCTTTCGGTACAACACTTGCGTAGTACTCAGCTGCATCATCTACAGTTATCTCTGTGCCTTCTACAGTAACATCTTCTAATTCACTTTCAATGCAATTTCTTAGAACTTCGTTCTCTTCATTTAGTTCTTTTTGTGTTTTAGCTTGTCCTTTATTATATATATTGGAATCCTCTACTAGTTTGTCTAATTTATTTACTAAGGTTTCACTCATAAGCTCCACCTCCTAATACAAGGAAGTGGAATAAATATATTATTCCTCCTTCCTTAATTAGTAAGTGGCTGAAAGCCTTGTCGCTGTATATATATATATATATATATTACGAGCTATATTTTTAATTTTTTCTATCATATGTCGATTGCCTCCTCTGATATAAT
>CAMNHZ010000064.1 GCA_946540075.1 uncultured Bacillota bacterium | reverse complement strand
AAATCATTAACTTTTCTTTTTTTTACTTAACAAACTTAGTTTTTTTTAGTATAATTATTTATATAGTAGAAAAGGTGATAATATGAATAATAAAAAAGGATTCACACTAATTGAACTTTTAGCAGTAATTGCTGTTTTATCATTAGTCGCAGTAATTGTTGTACCTAAAGTAAATATTATTATACAAGATTCAAGAATGGATAATTACCGTAATTCTGTATCTGGATTATTACGTGCGATTGATCAAAATCATACTGAAACAGGAGTAACATCTGATGTTTATACAATAAAAAATGGACGTATCACACCATCAGTAGACTATGAAGGTGAATTCAATGGTACTGGAACAATAACATATGATGAAGAAGAAAATGTTAGTTTAAAAATACAAAATGGTAAGTATTGTGCGATTAAGCTTCCTAATACTAAGAAGATAGAAGTAATAGTTGGAAACTGCAAATAGTTAATAGAATAAACTTATAGTAGAGGTGAGTATTTGTGAGAGTTATTATAACCGCAGGTGGAACTGGTGGACATATATATCCTGCTTTAGCTATTATAAATAAGATAAAAAAACAGGAACCAGATAGTGAGTTTTTATATATAGGAACTCATAATAGAATGGAAAAAGATATTATTCCTAATTATAATATTCCATTTGAAAGTATTGAAATATATGGGATTAATAGAAAGAATATATTTAAGAATTTTAAAACAATTAAATGTCTTATAAAAAGTTATAGAAAGTGTAAGAAATTAATAAAAGAATTTGATCCTGATGTTGTTGTTGGAGTAGGAGGATATGTTACTGCGCCAGTAATTTATGCTGCTCATAAATTGGGGTATAAAACATTTATTCATGAACAAAATTCTGTTCCAGGTGCTTCTAATACTTTCCTTAGTAATTGTGTTGATAAGATAGGTGTAAGTTTACCTGCAAGTATTGATAAGTTTCCTAAAGAAAAAACAGTTTATACAGGAAATCCATGTAGTGAAGATGCACTTGATAAACCTGTAGTTGAAAAAAGTTCTTTAGGATTAGATCCAAATAAGAAGTTAGTTTTATTTGTAATGGGATCTTTAGGATCAGAAAAAATAAATAATTTTCTAAATAAAACAATGCAATTATTTAATAATAAGGATTATCAAGTCCTATATGTAACAGGTAAGAGTTACTATGATGAAGTTATTAAGAATAAGTTTCCAAGTAATGTTAAAGTTGTTCCATATGTTGAAGGTCTACCAGGACTTATGAAAAATACTGATGTTTTCATTAGTAGAGCGGGAGCATCTACATTAAGTGAGATTATTGCTCTTAAAGTACCATCTATACTTATTCCAAGTCCATATGTTACTAATAATCATCAATATAAAAATGCTCTTGATTTAATAAAGGAAGATGCAGCTATCTTATTAGAAGAAAAACAATTAACTGGTGATATATTAGTTAGAAAAATAGATGAATTATTAATGGACGATAATAAAAGAAATAAAATTAAAGATAATTTAGAAAAGTTAGATGTCAAAGATAGTTCTTTAAAAATATATAATATTTTAAAAGAATTGGCGGGTAAATAATATGAGTTTTATTGATAAAATTAAGAAAAATAATTATGGATTAGTAAAAGAAAATGAAGATTTAAAGAATTATAATTCATATAAAGTTAGTGGTAAAGTAAAGGCAGTTATTTATCCATATACTATTAATGATTTAAAAGATTTAATCAAAGTTTTAAGAGATGAAAAAGTAAAGTATAAAGTTGTTGGTAGGGGTTCTAATTTAATTTTTAGTAATGATTGTTATGATGGTGTTTTAATTAGATTAGATAATTTAGATGAATTAGTTATTAGAGATAATGAAATAACAGTAGGGTCAGGTTATTCACTTATGAAGTTATCACTTAAAACAGCTAGATTAGGTCTTACTGGCTTAGAATTTGCATCTGGTATTCCTGGTAGTATTGGTGGAAGTATTTATATGAATGCTGGTGCTTATAAAAGTGATATGGGATATGTTGTAAGAAGTATAAGAGTACTAACTGATAAGTTAGAAATAAAAACAATGTATAATCATGAACTTGATTTTCACTATCGTACTTCATTTTTACAAAAACATCCTGATTATATATGTTTAAACGCTACTATAGTTTTAAAACATGGTAATAAAAATGATATAACTGATTTAATTGTTGACCGTCGTAAAAGAAGAATAGAAACACAACCATTAGATAAACCAAGTGCGGGAAGTGTATTTAGAAATCCTGAAGGTTATTTTTCAGGCGCACTAATCGAACAAATAGGTTATAAAGGAAAAAAGATAGGGGACGCTATGGTTAGCGATAAACATGCTAATTTTATTATAAATGCTGGGAATGCTAAAGGTAGTGATATCAAAAAATTAATATTTGATATTCAAGAAAAAGTATTAAAAGAAAAAGGTATAAAATTAAAAGTCGAACAAGAATTTGTAGAATAGGTGTGATATCATGGCAAAAAGATCTAGAAAGAAAAAACGAAGAATAAGATATGATCGAGTATTTATCCTACTTATATTTTTAGTAGTTATAGGTTATGGATTTTATTATATTCTAACTTTACCAATTACTAATATATATGTAAGAGGTAATAAAATATTAAGTGATCAAGAAATTATTGATACTGCGTTTGTTCCTAATTATCCTAGTAGTATTACAATTGTACCAAGTCATATTGAAAATAAATTAGAAAAAAATATATTAATAAAAAAAGCAAAGGTTAGTAGAGTAGGATTAAGACAGATTAAAATAGAAATAGAAGAAAATAAAGCTTTGTTTTATTATAAAACTGATAAGAAGACAGTCATGGCTAATAAGATGACAACAAAAAGAGAAGTTGCTTGTCCAATTCTTATTAACTATACACCTAAAAAAATATATAGAAAATTAATTGATGCAATGATACAAGTTGATGATAATATTATAAATCATATATCAGAAATTAAATATGATCCTAATGAGGTTGATGAAGGTAGATTTTTACTTACAATGACTGATGGTAATTATGTATATTTATCAATTAATAAGTTTGATAGTATTAATAGTTATATAACAATTATGAAAAAGTTCCAGGATAAAAGAGGTATATTATATCTAGATTCAGGGGAATACTTTAAAGTATTAGAATGATAATTTATTAAGAAATGATTTGAATAGAGGTAAATTATGGAAAGTAAAGAATTAAAAGAAAATGAAAAATTAGAATTAGAGAGAACTAAACTATTACTTTGTTCTGAAAATATTATTGGATATACATCTACTATAATATTTTTTATAGTAATATTTTGTTCAATACTTGGGAATTACAGTGATTTAGAAAGCACAGTATTTGTTATTTTAGGAACACTTGTTTTTATAGCTGGAATTTCTTTTGCTTTATTAATTGAACAAAAAGCAGGATATTATAAATGTAGTAAATGTGAACATACTTATGTTCCAGAAAATTACTTAAAATTTTCTATAGCTCCACATATAGGAAGAACCAGATATATGAAATGTCCAAAATGTGGTGAGAAAAGTTGGCAGAAGAAAGTACTGAATAAATAGAAAATATTATGGTTTAAGTATAAGAAGATGATTTATAGGAGGAACTTTTATGTCAAAAAAAGATAGTAGTGGTTGTTTATTTAGTCCAATTACAATACTTTTAATGATTATAGTAACACCTTTTTCAATTATAGCAGGACTACTTGAGGGGACTAAGAAGTAGGATAGAAGGTAATGTGATTAATAGATGGCTTTTAGAATACGAAAAACATATATGATCATGTGGTCTATGTGTTTTTTT
>CAMNHZ010000063.1 GCA_946540075.1 uncultured Bacillota bacterium | reverse complement strand
TTTATGCTAAACTATATAATTCTCAGTTTGAAGAATAATAAAAATAGAGTTTTTTAAGCTCTATTTTTTATATTCAATATAAACGTTTTTATCATATGAATGTTGATTAACTTCTTTTTTAACAAGTTCATCATCGTTGATTAATAAGAATTGATGAGTAAGAATATTTTCACCAGTATTAGTAACAGGATCATCCCAAGTTAAATCTAAATGATACCAATTATTATCTAGATATACACCATTCCATATATGCTCATTATTAGCAATTTTATAATTTTTAACACCATATCTATCTAAAAATAATGCCATAGCATCAGAGTATCCACCACATATCGCACTACCATCATATAAGGCACCAAATGCAGTATGAGAGAAACTTGAAGGATCAGGATCATTACCATTTAGTATTCCAGTAGCTCTTTTTTGATCATAAACAGTATTATTAATTATATAATCATGAATAGCTGTAATTTTTGATCTTGTATCCATATTATCAGTTATAACTTTCTTTTCAATTTCATCCATTTTATCATTTAATAATTTTATTACATCGTCAGTATATAATTTAGTAACAGTAATAGTTACTTTATCAAATGAATTAATACTAACACCCAGTTTACTATAACTGTTGTATGGACTAACCATATTATTTAAATTAGAAGTAATACTGCTATCATCAAATATATTAGTAACATCCTTAGTACATGATTTATAATCCTTATCGCAGAAAAAAGAAAATTCAGACCAACCATTATCTAAGGTAGTATATATTATATTTATAATGTCTTGTTTATTTTTTGGAGTAAAATTATTAGTCTTTTTAGCATAAGCAAAGTCATAATCTCTTCGATAATCATTACTATCAGGTATTTTTATATCATGCTTATATAAATAATCTCTAGCAATTATATTAAAAACTTTCTCTTGATTAGTAATAGCAAATATTCCAGTTAAAATAATAACTATACAAATAAAGTTAATAACTATTCTTTTCATATGATCACCAATCTTATTATACAATATGAACGAAAAAAAAAGAAGTAAAATTACTTCATTTCATTAACTTTTTTAGTTAATCTTGATTTTTTACGTGCAACAAAGTTTGGAGTTACAACACCTTTACTTGCAGCTTTATCAATTCTTTTGATTGCTACTTGAAGAGCATCTTTAGCAGTTTTTGCATCACCGCTTAAAATAGCTTTTTCAGTATTTTTAATTGCAGTTTTCATACTAGCACGATATAAACTATTTACTTTATTTTTTCTTTCATTAACAAGAATTCTCTTTTTAGCGTTTTTTAAATTTGCCATATAAAGTTCACCTCCTAGGCACTAAACAATATAATTTTAACAAAAAACAATAAAAAAAGCAATAAATTTGGCTATATTTGGGAAAAATAGTTAATGGTGATAATATGAATAAAATTGATTTGAAAAATTATCAGCTTAGAACTGATTTGATTGTTGAAACTATTACAACAGATAAAATAAAGAATAAAGAACAAATAGTAGATAATATAAAGATTAGTGAAGTATCTCTTACTGAAGAAGAAGCTAAATTAATAAATAAGAAAAAAGGTAATTATATAACTATTGAATTTGATGATGTAAGTGATATTGATAATAAGAAGAAAGTAGAAAGTATATTTGCATCTAATTTAAAACAATTACTAAAAAAGAATAATATAACTGAAGATGATAAATGTTTAATTGTAGGTTTAGGTAATGAAAAATCTACTCCAGATAGTTTAGGACCTCGTACAATTGATAATATATTAGTAACTAATCATTTGTTTGAAATAGGAGGAATAGAAGAAGGATTTAGGTGTGTTGCTGCTATAAATCCTGGAGTAATGGGTACAACAGGAATTGAAACTTCAACTATAATAAAATCTTTGATAGAGGGGATAAAACCTGATTTTGTAATTGCTATAGATGCTTTAGCAGCATCTTCAATATCTCGTGTAAATAAGACAATTCAATTAACTGATACAGGAATACATCCTGGTAGTGGCGTTACTAATAGTAGGAAAGAAATAAGTTTTGAGACAATGAATATTCCTGTAATCGCAATCGGTATTCCAACAGTAGTAGATGCAGTAACAATTGTAAGTGATACAATAGGTTATATATCAAAACATTTTGCATATCATATTAAAAATATAGATAATAAAACTAATCGATTAATCCCACGAAATAGAATTAATTATTTAAATAGTGATTCTAATATAACGAAAGAAGAAAAAAATATATTGATGGGTGAAATAGGAAAATTAACTGATAATGAAATAAAAGAATTATTATTTGATGTTCTGACACCAATAGGATCTAATTTGATGGTCACACCTAAAGAAGTAGATTTTGTAATAAATGATCTTTCTTTAGTCCTAAGTGGAGGTATAAATAAGTCACTTCATAAAAAATTAATGAACTAACTAAAAATGACATAATATTTAAATATAGTCCTATATAATTATTTTATAGGAGGAATACTATGTCAAAAAGATTTATTGCTAGAAAGAAATTTGTAAGAAGAAAGCATAAGATTAAATTATTCTTTTATATTTTTATTGTTTTGTTAACTTGTTTTTTAACATTATCAATATTATTTAAGCATAAAACTAGTATTAAAAATAATGAATTAGTTGAAATAATACTTCATAGTAGTAATCCAAATATTAATACTAAAAATAGCTTATTATCAAAAATAATTAGTTTAAAAGATACATTAAATATAAAAAAACCAAAACAAATATTAGAATCATCCTTTAATTATAAAACTAATTCTAATGATGTATTAGTGTTTAATGATAATTATAAAGAAAAGATTAATAAGGAAGAACATATTTCTTACATAGAAGATCCTAATCCTACAACAATTGATAAACCAATTGTATATATATATAATACACATCAATTAGAAACTTACTCATTAGAGAACAAAGATGTTCATAATATAACTCCAAGTGTTCTTTTGGCATCATATATTTTAAAAGAAAAACTAAATAGTTTAGGAGTACCATCAATGGTTGAAACTACTAATATAGTAGATTATATGAATAAAAATAAGATGAAACATTATCAAAGTTATGATGCTAGTAGATTATTTATTAATAATGCCATAAAGAATAATAATTCATTAAAATATTTTATTGATATTCATCGTGATGGAGTTGGACATGATATGTCAACGGTAAATATAGATGGTAAAAATTTAGCTAAAGTATTATTTGTAGTAGGATTAGAAAATAAGAATTATCAAGGTAATTTAAACTTAGCTAATCAAATTAATAATAAGATTAAAGAAAAATATCCAACTCTTACTAGAGGTGTAATAACAAAGAAGGGGAAGGGTGTTAATGGGGTTTATAATCAAGATATAAGTCCTAATGCTATTTTAATGGAATGTGGAGGATATGAAAATAAAATAGATGAGATAAATAATACGTTAGATATAATATCAAAAGTACTAAAGGAAGTGATTAATTCTAAATGATAAAAAAAGAAGATAAAGTTAAAATATATAAAAAAATATTTAAGTTTTGCTTTTGGGTATTATTAGTAACATTTCTTACTTTGTATTTTTCTAATGTAACAGGATATTATGATTATAATTTACATAAAAAAACTGTATTTACTGAAGAACAGATAAAGAGGTTTGAATCTGATGTCCAAAAAGGAAAAGATGTCCAAATTGAGGATTATTTAGATGATAAGAGTTATAATTATAACAATAAGATTAGTGCATTAGGTTATAATCTATCAACAACAATTGGTAATTATGTAAAAGATGGATTAAACTTTGTCTTTGATGGATTAAATAATATGATGAAAGAAGAAAATGAATAATAAAAAAGTCTATTTTTTAAATAGACTTTTATTTATTACTTTTTTTGTATTCACTATTAATTTTAT
>CAMNHZ010000062.1 GCA_946540075.1 uncultured Bacillota bacterium | reverse complement strand
TTATAAAGTTTATCATTTGCTTCTTCTAAAGACATATTTTCTACTTTAAAAGGTTTACCATATCTGATAGTTAGATTTTTACTTCTAAATTTATAATCTCCTGTTATTCCAAATGGAACTAATAATGAATCTGTTTTAGATGCCATTGATACAGCACCGAATTTAAATGGTAATAGAAATTTTTCTGTTTTATTTCTTGTACCTTCTGGGAATAAACCAATCGCACCATTATCTTTTAAAACTGACAATGCAGTTGATACAGCAGTATCATCTTTTTTACTTCTATCTACAGATATACAACCTGTTCCTTTGAAAAACCAAGCAACTTTTTTATTATCAAAGTATTCTTTTTTAGCCATATAGTGAATACCTCTTTTAGTAGCTATAATAGTTAGACATTGATCATATAAATGTTTATGATTACCTACAATTAGTATTGAACCTGATTTAGGTATATTCTCTTTACCTATGATAGTAGGATTATAGTAAAATTTAAATATTGGTCCTAGAATAAATCTTCCTATTTTATATAGTACTGGTATTTTACTATTCATATACGTCTTCTCCTGTATCATTTTTTAGTTTATTAAAATCAACTTTTCCTAGCTTAGTTTTTGGTAATTTTTTTCTTATTACAATTTCTTTTGGAATCATATATTTAGCTAAGTTCTTTTTACAGTGTTCTTTGATTTCTTTTTTTATAAATAATCCTTGGAAACCATCATTTAAAACAACGAATGCTTTTGGTACTTCTTGTTTATATGGATGTGGTACTCCTACTACACTACATTGAAGTACGGCTGGATGACTTTCAATTACTTGTTCAATATGAGATGGATATACATTATATCCACTAGTAATAATCATTCTTTTAATTCTACCTTTATAGAATAAAAAACCATCTTCATCCATATATCCTAAATCTCCTGTATGAAGCCAAATATGACCGTCATCATGTATTTGTAAAGCTTCATTAGTTTCTGATTCATCATTTAAATAACCAAGCATTAATGCTTTACTATGTACTACTATTTCTCCTACTTCTCCATATGGAAGTGTTTTTCTAGTAGATTGGTCAATAATCTTAACATGGTTTCCTGCAAGTGGTATACCTACTGATCCTGATTTATTTACATCATCATGAGCCATAGTAACACATGCAAGTGCTTCTGATAATCCATATCCTTGAGTTATTTTAGCACTAGAATTATGTGCTTTAAAATAATTATTAATCTTATCTTCTAATGCTTTAGGAAGTAGATCTCCTCCACTTATAACATATTTTAAAAATGATAAATCTAAGTTTTTTTCATTATTACTATTTATAAGTGCCTCAAATAAGGTAGGAACTCCAAGAACACATGTTGGTCTTGTTTTTTTAAATAGTGTATCAAATTTTTTGGCATTAAACCTAGGTACTAATATTGTTGAACATCCAAGCGCCAATGGTGTATGCATAAGTACACTTAAACCAAATCCATGGAAATTAGGCATAATTGCAAGAGCTGAATCACCTGGTGTAAGTCTAATTAAATCTATTTCTTCACCTTTAGCAGCAAATATAAATGCTCTATTTTGGATAACAACATTCTTAGCTTTACCTGATGTTCCTCCTGAATGAAGAATTACTGCTGGAGTATTACGTCCATATTTCTTTCTAATAAAGTTTTTACTAAAACGTGCTTTAAAAAAGAAACTATTCCATGAAGTATATAATCTATCAATTGGATGATGTTTAAATTTAAATGTTTGACTTAAATCATATATAGTACCTTTTATAATATTTAATGAGTTTCCTGGACTTACGAATATAACTTTTTTCATTCCTATAGTCTTAATAAAATCTTTAATCTTATCATATCTTGCATCATATATAATTAAATATTTACTATCAGTAGAAAGTAGAGTTTCTCTAATTTCTTCTTCTGCTGATAATGGATGTGTCATATTAGCAATTGCACCTAATTTATTAAGAGCATATAAACTTATTAAAGCTTCAGGAATATTAGGTAATAAAATTGTTACAATGTCACCTTTTTTAATACCTAACTTATTAAATCCTTTAGCTGCTATATCAATCTTTTTTAATAATGTTTGATAATTAATTTTTCTTCCCATATATTGAATAGCAACATTCTTAGGGTAATTTTTAGTTGATATTCTTACTTGTTCATACATACTTATATTAGGTATAGTATAACTCAAATCTTCTTCAGTATAGTATTTTGCCCATGGGGCATCTAATTTTTTCTTTCTTCTAAATATATCAAAAATAGACATAATTATTTTACCTCCAACATGTTAAGTATAGTATTTCTTAGTTTTTTATTTTCTTTATCAAGATCATTTTTATTAATAGTTAGTGGATGACCAAATGTTATTTTTAAATCTTTTGAAAATAACTTATATTTACCAGTAATTGTAAAAGGAACAATCTTAGTATTAGTATCACTAGCCATTTTTACTGCTCCTATTTTAAATGGTAATAATCTTTTTTTACCAATAGTTCCCTCTGGAAATATTCCAATAACACAATCTTTATTTAAATATTCTTCAGCTTTAACTAAAGCATTATGATCTTTTCTTCTTCTATTTACAGGAATTAATCCTAAATTAGAAAATAATATTTTTTTAGGACCTTTCCATAACTCATCTTTAGCTAAAAAATGGACACTTCTTTTAGTTGAACTAATTAATAAAAAGCAATCCAAATTATTTGTATGAGTACCTGCAAGAATAATACTACCCTTCTTAGGAATATTTTCAAGTCCTACATAAGTAGGTCTTAAAAATGTATTAGTAAGTAATTTTATTATTGGTCTTAATACTTTATATAATCGTGAATCATTCATACTTTTCTCCTAACTAATAATATATTATTAAATAGTAATTATTCATCTCTTCTTCGATAAATAATAAGTAATTTTAGTATTTGGATAAGTGCGGTTGCCACACTAGCAACATAAGTAAGAGCAGCAGCTATAAGTACAGTTTTACCACTACTTTGTTCATCCTTATCTAATATTTGATGTTTTTCTATTTCTTTTAGTGCTCTTTTAGATGCATCTATTTCAACTGGTAAAGTTACAATTTGAAATAATAAAATAACACACTCTAATAATATACCAATATAAATAAGACTAAAAGATGATGCTAAAACACCAAGTGTAATAGCAAGATATCCCATATATGAAGAAAAATTTACAAGAGGAACTAATGATGCTCTTATCTTCATCATCTTATAACCTGTTTTATCTTGAATAGCATGACCACATTCATGACAAGCAACAGATATACTTGAAACTGAACTATCATGATAATTATTAGAAGAAAGTGCTACTACCTTCTTATTAGGATCATAATGATCAGTTAAATATCCTTTTACTTCAGTAACTTTAATATTGTTAAGTCCATTTTGATCTAATACTATTCTAGCTGCTTCATAACCAGATATATTTCTTTTATTCATTACCTTAGAATACTCATTATAAGTACTAGTTATATAAGCTTGCGCACTAACAGTAATAATAACTGTAACTATAGTTAATAAATATATAACAACAATATTCATATTTACCTCCATTATGCTTACTTATATAATTTTATCATATTTAACAAAAAGATAAAAGTATTCCCCTTTATTTGTAATATAAAAACCTCGTTTTGCATCTAACAAACGAGGTTTATTCTATCTATTAACAAGTTTCTTACTACGCTTTAAAACACTCTCACTAGCATCTTTTAACAAAGATAATTCATCATTATTAAAATCACCTGAACAAAAACTTGTATACATTTCTTCACTCAAATAATCATCTTTAGTTTCTAAAACTAATCCATATAATTCAAGTTGTCTTCTATCATGATCTGTCAAATCATAACCATATTTATATTTTCTAAAAATCATTCTTAAATTAAGTTCACACATTATCTTTAAATAAGCATAATACTCCTTTGAATATTTTTCAATCTTATTTAAATCTATATCTTTATAAGCATTTAGTAATGACTCAACTTTTCTATCATTTCTCTTATAATCCACTATTATTAGTCCTTTCATTCATAATTTAATACATTATATGTTTCAACATAGTAATTAGTACCCTCTATGTTAAAAACAACAATAGTAACATTATATAATAAATATATACACTAATCAATACTTATATTTAGAAACATAAAAAAAT
>CAMNHZ010000061.1 GCA_946540075.1 uncultured Bacillota bacterium | reverse complement strand
AGCAGTTAATCTTGTAATAAATAATTCTCCACCACGTTCTTTACGATTTGCAAACATACTATCACTAGCACCACTAAATGAAGCAGCCTCTGCTTTTCCTGCTTGAAGTAATACTATAGCAATAACCATTATTGATATTATAATAACAAAGATATTCATAAGTTCCTCCTTCAATACTTACAATAATTTATCATAATTTAAATTTTAAATCAAGTTTCTAATTATTATACTATTATTACTTTTGATAATTAATAGTATCTCCTTCCATTTTAAAGTTATCTACTTTATTAAAATCTTTAAATTTCATATCTATTTTATAAATTAATATAGCCTGATTAGATAATTTAACAAAATTAGATAAATCTAAGACAATTCCTTTTAATTTATTATCCTTTACAATTGTATTTATAGTTATATTCCCCTTTTCAGCAGTTATATTACTTCCATATAACTTAGAAAAGTTATTAATACTAACAATATAACTTTCTTCTATAGAATTATCAGAGTTTTCTTTTTTATAATCTAATTTACCTTTTTTTACTAGTTTATATAGAAAATCTGATGTAAATTTACTTAAATCAACTGGAAGCCCATTTACGCCAATCATTTTCTTATCGTTGTAAATCGTGTAATATTTACCATCTTCAACATAAATTGTATCATTACTATTATCAAATTTATACATCCAAAGATTATTATAATGAGCACCAGTTAGTTTAAACTCATCTAAATTTTGTGTGATTATATAATCATAATTATAACTATCAGTTCTTCTAAAAACTTCAAGAGCATTATTATCTTCTAAATATTTTTGATATTGCTTTCTACTATTTAATCCACTACGAACGTACATCATTGCAAAAACAATAAATATAGTCCATAAAAACAATTTTATATAAGTTCTGTATTTAGGAATTTTCCAATACTCTTTAAAAATTTTATAATATTCTTTTAACTTAACAAAAGATTTGTTATCTTTGTTCATAATTTACTTCTCCTAACCAAGTATTTTTCCTAAAATACTTTCTTTATTAGCTTCACCGTTTGCGAAATCAATTCCACTCATACGTTTTTTACCGGCAGGTTGAACTGTTTTAAATACGATCTCACCATTAGATACTTTAACTCCAAATCCATCTTTATATAAGTTAGTTATTTCTCCATCTATTTTTTCAGCATAATAATTATCAGTTATATAACTTTCCCATACTTTAAGTACTTCTCCTTTATAATAACAATAACTACCAGGCCAAGAGTTTAATCCTCTAATTTGATTATATATTGTTTGTTTTGATTTTGAAAAATCTATCTTTTCATCTTCTTTTGTAATTACAAATCCATATGTTGCTTGTGATTCATCTTGTTTCTCACGATTATTAGTACCATCTATAATACTAGGTAATGTTTCTACAAGTAACTTCTTACCTACATTCATTAATTTATCGTGTAAAGATTCTGCAGTATCAGTGTCAGTTATTTCTACTTCTTCTTTACTAATCATATCTCCTTCATCCATATGTTCATTCATATACATTATAGTTACACCTGTTTTTTTATAACCATTCATAATTGCTCGATGAATTGGAGCTCCACCACGTAACTTAGGTAATAATGATGCATGAACATTAATACATCCTAATCTAGGCAAATTAAGAATTCCTTTAGATAATATTTGCCCATAAGCACATGTAATAATTAGATCAGGTCTTAAATTAATTATTTCTTCTATATCATCACGTATTTTTTCTGGTTGAATAACTAAAATATTATTATCTAGTGCGACTTGTTTTACTGGTGAGAAAGAAACATTCCCTCCTCTTCCTACTTTACGATCAGGTTGCGTTACTACCGCACGAACTTTATATTTCTTTAATAATTCTTTTAATACTTCAGCACTAAACTCTGGTGTACCCATATATACAATTTGTAATTCTTTTTCTACTTCAATACTATCCAAATCAAATTCTTTATCATTATAAAAATCCATATCCATTTATTATCACCATCCCTATTTTAACACATATCACCTACATATGTATAGGATTTATATCTACTTCAACATTAATTTTTCTATTAGATTTATACTTGTCATTTATATATTTAACATAATCAATTATATTCTTTGTATTTTTATATTTTAAAATTATATTAATATAATAAATATTATTAATCTTAGCTTGATTAGCACTTGATGGCCCTAGTATAATTACATTCTTATTCTTTAATTTAGAATTCAAAAAATTAACAATCTTATATCCTTCATCATTTAATGTATCATAATTTTTACCACTTAATCTAATTAATAATAAATTAATATATGGTGGATACTTTAATTTCTTTCTTAAAGCTAACTCTTTCTTATAGAATGTATCATAATCATGTTTAGTTGCAAGAACAATACTATAGTGTTCAACATTAAATGATTGAATGATAACCTCACCTTTTTTACTACCTCTACCAGCTCGTCCTGAAACCTGATTTAGCAATTGAAAAGTTCTTTCACTACTTCTAAAATCCGGAATATTTAACGAAGCATCACCATTTAAAACACCAACTAAGGTAACATCTTCAAAATCTAATCCTTTTGCGATCATTTGTGTACCTATTAAAATATCATATTCATGATTTCTAAATGATTTAAGAATTCTTTCATGACTACCTTTATTTCTAGTTGTATCTACATCCATTCTAGCTACTCTAGCACTCGGATACATTTCTTTTATTATACTCTCTAATTTTTCTGTTCCTATACCATAAGAATTTATATTAGTACTATTACACTTAGGACACTTATTTAGTTTACTTGTTACATAGTCACAATAATGACATTTCATCGAATTAGTTTTTTTATGATATGTAAGTGGTATATCACATCTTGGACATTTATGAACGTATCCACATTCCTTACAACTAATAACTGTATTATAACCTCTTCTATTAAGTAAAATTATTATTTGTTCATTTATATCTAATCGATTTTGTATTTTTTCTTTTAACTCAGTTGATATAATCTTATCTTTTGTTCGCATCATATCTTTATAATCAATTAATTTTACTATAGGCATATTATCATTAACTCTTTTTTTTAATGTCAACAATTCATATACACCTAATTTGGCACGTGTAAAACTTTCAATACTTGGAGTTGCACTACCTAATACAATTGGACAATTGTAATACTTAGCACGATGAATAGCAACATCTATAGCATGATACCTAGGATGGTTTTCTTGCTTATAAGAATCAGTTTGTTCTTCATCAACAATAATCATTCCAATATTAGTAAGAGGAGCAAATATAGCACTTCTAGCTCCTATTACTATAGATACTTTCTTTTCCTCTATTTTTCTCCATTCATCATATTTTTCACCATTACTAAGTCCACTATGTAATATTGCAACAATACTACCAAATCTTTTTCTAAATAAACTAACCATTTGTGGGGTTAAACTAATTTCAGGAACTAAAACAATAACTTCTTTACCTTGTTTGATTACTTCCTTAATAGCATGCATATATACTTCAGTTTTACCACTACCAGTTACTCCATATAATAAAAATGGTTTAAACTGATTTAAGTTATTCTTAATCTTATTAAACGCAATAGTTTGTTCTTCATTTAAAATGATATCAGAATCCTCTTTATGATAATTATTATCTAATCGATATTTTTCATATTTTTCTTCAATTAGTATATTCTTATCAATCAAACTCTTAACACTACTTGCTGATATTTTAGTTAATTCTTTTTTTAGAACTAATTCTTTGTCTTCTAAATACTCTAATATCTTTTTTTGTTTACTCCCATTAACACTAATATCAATATTTCTATTTAATTTTATATATGTCTCATACTTCTTATTTATTTTTACTTTATGTTTAGCTTTTAGCGCAGTAGGAAGCATCGTCTGATAAGCACTAATTAAATTACATAAAGTTTTTTTACTTATATACTTACCTAATTCTAATAACTCTTTATTTAAAACCGGTTTATCGTCAATTACTTCAATTATTTTCTTAGCTTTATAATCTAACTCCCTTATCTCATCTATTCTTAATACAAAACCTTCTACTTTTTGATGACCAAAAGGTACAAGTACTCTCTTACCGAGTTCTACGTCATTTACTAAATTAGGTGGGATTAAATAAGTAAATGTATTATCGATATTTTTAATCTTTAATTCAACTAATACCTCAGCATACATA
>CAMNHZ010000060.1 GCA_946540075.1 uncultured Bacillota bacterium | reverse complement strand
TATTTACAAGTTGAATTTTCTAGTAGCAGGATAATTTTCCATCACTAAAAACAGCACAATATCCTCCGTAAGGACCAATACGCACATTACCAGAATTGTTAGCATAGAGATCTATTGTACCGTAGCACCACATTTGCGAACCATTATCGCTAAATTCACATCCTTTTTCTTCTTCATCGTCATATGGCCCAAAAATACCTGTTGTTTCATTTGCTAATAAAGATTTGTGTGCTGGATAAAGATCACCATTAGTATGTCCTTGTAGACAGAATACTTTCTCGTTAGCTTCTCCTGCATTTAGTATTCCGCATACATATGCTTTTTCGATAGCTTTTGTTGTTTTGTTTAGTTTTAATCCTAAGAAATAGTCATAACCAGTTAAATTTATTAATTCTCGATAATCTTCTTTATATAATGAACTATCTGTTAGTCTTGTTACATTACTTCCACTATAATGCCATTCCTCTTGTGTATCTGCAAATACACAATCAGGACAACTTGGTATTTGTGAAGTACTTGCTGAATTATTTTCTGTTTCATTTGTGGTGTTTGTATCATCAGTTTTTTTAGTTACATGGCAACTGTTTTCTGTACATGTTACGTTATAGCCATTTATAACTAGTGTAGCTGATTCTACTTTGCTGTTTGCTATTGTTACAGATCCACTATCAGGAGAAGTACCTTTTACTTTTACTCCATATGTTGTATTTAATGTACTTACGGTATGTGTTCCATTTGGAATATCATTTGCTGTATCATCATCCATCGTATTTACCATTATTTGTTTTTCAATTGCATCGATATATCCTATCGCACTTGATTCTACCGCACTTTTTCTTGAACTCTCAATAATTTTCATTATCAGTGGTGTCGCAATTAAAGCTATGACTGCTAACACTACAATAACAGCTAATAATTCAAGTAATGTAAAACCTTGTCTTTTTAGCTTTTTCATAATTTTATCTCCTACCTTCCTACTTTTTAATTATAGCACACATATTTATTAATTTTAATATATTAATAAAATTCTATAAAAAATAGTCAATGCATTAGACATTGACTATATAGATAATCTTAAATATTTGGTACTTATAATATTTATTTAATAGAAATATTATTTAAATCTTTCTTCTTTAAACATATTAGGAATTAAGTTGTTTATTCTTTTCTTTACTTTGAACTCGATTTTCTCTTGTTTTTCCTTATTTATTTCTTTTAATTGCTTATATAGAATTCTGATTTCTTTAGGCAAATCATATAAGTTTATTGTATATAAATTGTTCATAGAGAAATCATTTATATCACTAACATTGATAGCTTCTCCTTCTTTATTTATTAAATATTGATTATCAACGTTAAACTTAAAAACTACATCATCATTATTAGTTGGAATAATTTTACCTTGTTTTGTATAGATCTCTATCTCGTTTATTGTATTAATAATTGATCTATAAGCAACAGTATCTAATGTTTGTGATAAAACAACACTACCACTTTCTTGAATAGTTTCTTTATCAAAATCATAACTTTTTGTATATTCTATATCTTCATTTAGTTCATTATCAGAATCTATTCTAAGACTTATATCATCTGGTTCATTATCATCAATTGTAATATTTGGTTCATCTTCTAATATATCAATATTAAGTTTTGTGATTTTAGAACGTAGATTTTTAATTTTTTTATCAATCATAAGTTTATTTATTGATTGATAATCACTATCTTCGAGTTCCTTATTATGTTTTTTATTCAATAATATATTATACATATTTAATAGGTCAACTGCATTCTTAATAGTTATCTCTTTTTTTTCAACATAATCCATCTAATCACCTTCCTTTAAATATCAAATATTAATCTTACTAATTTAATTATACGATTCGAGATTTCTTATGTAAAGTTTTTAAACTTTTTTTCACAATTTTACATAATTCATTCATATTTAAACATTATTGTTTAAAAGAAAAATTTAAATTAGAAGGGGAGTTATTATGTTTTTACTTTACATTTTTATTATAAAAAATAGTGTATAGTTAATGTAATAAATTGATAGAGGGAGTATTAGGTAATAAAACGCTTCAAAAAATGGACAAAAGTGTCATAAATATGATAAAATATTTGATGTAGATACTTCTACAATATTATTGGAAGTGATATTATGGATGGGTTTTCAGGGGACCAATTTCTAATAGTCACACTAATTATTAGTGCTTTTTTTCTAATTAATTATTTGATTGATGTAATGATATTTAGATATAAAAGTAAATTAAAAAAGAGGACTAGTGAGGTTATGAATATGAAAGAGGAAAAATCTGAATTAGAATTATTGCTTGATCAAATGCAAGCGGATTTAGAAGCTAAAAAAGAACAAGAGATTGAATTTTTTGAAAAGGAACAAGAAGAAAAATCAATTATTAGTTATAGTGAATTAAAGAAAGCTGCATCTAAAAAAGTAGATTATGATAATTCGAATAATGTTAATGAAAGTTTGGCATCAGAAACAATTCAAGAAGATAATAGGGTAGAAAGATTAGAAGAGATGTTAGAACAAACTAAAGATTTAGAAAAACCTAATCATGATGGTACTGTTTTAGATAATCCTATTAAGAATGATGATGTTAATGTTGTGAAGAATGAATCATCTGGTTTTAGAAATACTGATTTTATTTCACCAGTATATGGTAAGCAAAGTTCAGAAACAAATTATTCAACTATACCAACTTTTACTGAAGATAATGATGTTATCTTTGAAGATGAAAAGGAAGAAACACCAATTACTGTGGCTCCTTTAAATGATCCATATGATAATTCTAGATATAATAGTAATGATTATGATATGGCTAAAGATAATAATATAGTAGATAATAATTTACAAGTAGAAGAATCATATGATAATAATAATACAATCGATAATATTAATTTAGAAAGTGATGGTTTTGATGAACCAAATCCTAATAATTTATCATTGGAAGAGACACTTAATTTAAAACCATTATCTAATGAGATTAAGAAAAATGTTGAATTTTTAGAGGCTTTAAAAGAATTAAGAAGTAAATTATAAAGGAAGTGATAACCATGAGTTTTAATATAATTACACTTGGGTGTAAGGTAAATAGCTATGAATCAAGTGTTATGAAAGATATACTTATAGATCATGGTTATACTATTTCTGATGATGATAAAGCTGATATAGTAATTATTAATACATGTTCAGTTACTAATACAGCTGATAGTAAAAGTCTTAAATTAATTCGTAGGGCAGTAAAACATAATCCGGATAGTATTATTGTCGTAACTGGGTGCTTATCACAAAATAAAACTCAAGATGTTTGTAATATCGAAGGTGTATCAATCGTCTTAGGAAACATTAATAAAACTAAAATAATCGATTATATTAAGGAATATAAAAATACTGGTAAACAAATTGTTGATGTTAAAAATATTCTTGATAAAAATATTAAGTTTGAAAATATGAAACTAAATAACTTTGATCATACTAGAGCGTTTGTAAAGATTCAAGAAGGATGTAATAATTTCTGTACTTATTGTATTATTCCATATACAAGAGGTGGAGTACGTAGTAAGGATAGAGAAAGTGTTTTGATTGAAGTTTGTGATTTAGTTAAAGAAGGACATAAAGAAATTGTTTTAACAGGTATTCATACTGGTCACTATGGTAGTGAATTTAAAGATTATAAATTTGAAAACCTGTTAGAAGATTTAATCACAATTGATGGACTTGAACGTATTAGAATTTCATCAATTGAAATGAATGAAATAACAGATAATATAATTAATTTAATGAAGAATAACAAAGTTTTAGTAGATCATATGCATATCCCACTACAAAGTGGTAGTGATTATATCTTGAAAAAGATGAATCGTAAATATGATAAGAGTGAATTTATTAAGAAAATTGAAGATATTAGAAAAGTAAGACCAAATATATCAATTACAACTGATGTAATAGTTGGATTTCCTGGTGAAACAGATGAATTATTCAACGAAACAATTGAAACAATAAAGAAAATTAAATTCTCTAAATTACATGTATTTCCATATTCTGTTAGAAATGGGACACCAGCTGCTAAGTTTGACAATCAAATTAGTAATGAAATAAAGAAAGAAAGAGTTCATAAGTTATTAGAGATTTCAAAAGAATTAGAACTTGAATATATGAATAAGTTTATTTCTAAAGAAGTTGATGTTTTAGTAGAAACAATAAAAGATGGAATATTAAAAGGACATACTGGTAATTATTTATGTGTAAAATTTAAAGGCGATAAGAGTTTAATTAATAAAGTTGTAAGAGTTAGAATTGATGAGATTGATTATCCTTATTGTAGGGGAGTTATAATCTGAAATTAGAAGCAAAGTTATG
>CAMNHZ010000059.1 GCA_946540075.1 uncultured Bacillota bacterium | reverse complement strand
AAAGTTATATAAATTTTAATGTAACAAAAAAAGAACTTTTGACAAGTTCTCTATATTTAATGTTCGAGTAGTTCGAATAGATTATTTAATGGTGCGGGTGAAGGGACTCGAACCCCCATGCCGTAAAGCGCTAGATCCTAAGTCTAGTGCGTCTACCAATTTCGCCACACCCGCAAATTATAAAATGGTGGACCTTGTAGGACTCGAACCTACGACCGCCCGGTTATGAGCCGGATGCTCTAACCAACTGAGCTAAAGGTCCATCTCTAATACTTCTATATAATATCATAATCGAAATGATTATGCAAGATTTTTTTTGATTTTTCCTAATCTTTTTATATCACATACAGGATATTTACATTATACTATATTATATTGAAAAATTAAATATAATAGAATATTAGTTTATAATGTATATAATATGATATAATGAATATAAGAAATGAGTGATAATTATGAAATTATATAATACATTAAATCATAAAATAGAGGA
This sequence comes from uncultured Bacillota bacterium, assembly GCA_946540075.1. Taxonomy (GTDB): domain Bacteria; phylum Bacillota_I; class Bacilli_A; order RF39; family UBA660; genus CAMNHZ01. The sequence goes on along the minus strand of CAMNHZ010000059.1, from coordinate 4,158 downwards.
TTTTATCCCACATAATAAATCATTAGTTACAATGTATACTTGTGGTCCAACAGTATATCATTATGCTCATATAGGGAATCTTAGAACATATATATTTGAAGATATATTAGAGAAATCTCTTAGATATATTGGTTATGATGTTAAAAGATGTATGAATATTACTGATGTTGGGCATATGACCAGTGATGGTGATACTGGAGAAGATAAAATGTTAAAAGGAGCTGAACGTGAGCATAAGACAGTATGGCAGATTGCTGAGTTTTATACTAATGAGTTTAAGAAGGATACAGAAAAATTAAATATAAAGTGGCCTGATATAGTTTCTAAGGCTACTGATAATATTGATGAATATATAAAGATAATTACTAAATTATTGGAAGATGGTTATGCATATGAAGCTGCTGGTAATATTTATTTTGATGTAGCTAAAGTTAATAATTATTATCAATTATCTGGTAAAAATCCAGATGATTTAAAAACAGGAGTAAGAGATGATGTAGAGCTTGATAAAGCTAAGCATAATCCTGCTGATTTTGTTTTATGGTTTACAGTATCTAAGTTTGGAAATCAAGTTATGAAATGGGATTCACCATGGGGAGTAGGTTACCCAGGTTGGCATATTGAATGTTCAGGTATATCAATGAAATATCTTGGTGAATATTTAGATATTCACTGTGGTGGAGTTGATAATATTTTTCCTCATCATACTAATGAGATTGCTCAATCTGAAAGTTATCTAGGACATAAATGGTGTAATTATTGGTGCCATGGTGAGCACTTAAATGATAATAGAGGAAAAATGAGTAAATCAAGTGGAGAGTTTTTAACTGTTTCATTACTTGAAGAAAAAGGATATAATCCTATTGTATATAGATATTTTTGTTTGAAGAGTCACTATCGTAAACAATTAGTGTTTAGTTATGATAGTCTTGATTCTGCAACTACCGAATATAATAAACTAATAGGTAGAATAAAGAATATAAAAACAAATGATAGTGATATAAATAATGATGATTATAATCACTATAATGGGTTATTTAAAGAAGCATTAGAGAATGATTTAAATACTTCTAGTGCATTAACTGTGCTATTTGATGTACTAAAAAGTGATATTAGTGATAGTACTAAAATTAAATTAATTTCTGATTTTGATAAGGTTTTATCACTTGATTTAATCCCACAAGAGAAGAAAATAGATAATGATTTAAAAGAATACATTACTAATAAAATAAAAGAACGTTCAGAAGCAAAAAAGGATAAAAATTATGAATTAGCTGATAAAATTCGTGATGAATTAAAAGAAAAAGGTATTATAATCAAGGATGGTAGAGAAGGAACTACCTATGAAATTATTTAGTGTAAAATTGAGGACAATATTCTAGTTTGAATATTGTTTTTTTTGTGGCTATGTATTATAATTGAAATATATTATATTAATTAGTTGGGTGAATGATATGGACATAACAAGTGATAGTTTTTTTGATAATAATGAAGTAACTAATTATGATGATGTTAGTGAAATAGACGATTTTTTTAATGATATTGGTACTCAAGAGATTACTAATAATGAAAAAATTTCTAAAACTTCTAGTTTTAGTGAGTTTTGTCAAATTTTTAAAATTGACCTTACCTTAGGTGGAAAGATATTATATGATTTAAGATTTAACAATAGGGTAGATGAAGAAATAATTAGATATATATGGAATGATAGTGAAAAACTTAGAAATTATCTTACTTTAGGATTAAATGATAACAAATTACTTTTTGATGAAGATATAGAAAATATTAAAAATGAGTTTAATACAATAATTATAGATTTTGTTAATTCTGATAATAATTGTGATTTGATGTATGTGTTACAACAACAATTAATTAAAACGAAAAATATGATTGGAAAGCGCAAAGATATTATTGAACGTATAAGTAAAAAGAATGCTGAATTATTTTCTGTAAATATGTCTTTTCAATCATTACCAGGATTTAAAAAGTTTGTTATCTCAAAGAATTTTTTAGATATTATGAATTATGAAGAATATGATAATTGGATTGATTCACGCAACGCAATTGAGACTAATTTAAGTGAGTTATTTAAAGAATATATTGCTGAATTTGGTTATGATAATCTACAAAAGAATAAAGATTTATATAAGATATATTTGAATAATGTTGGCTATTTAGATGAACCATGGTCTAGAGTTAATAATGGTCGATTTAAATATCTTGATAATCTGCTTAATATTGTTTGTAAGTATAAAAAATATCATTATAAAGATGATACACAAAATGATAGAGAATTATGTGATTTTGTATATTTGTTTTTAGTTAATTATTTCAAAAAATATAATAGGAGTGATTATTTTCAGATTATAATGTCTAATAATTATGAACCTTTTTTTGAAAAGAAACCATTTAGTAAAAGAATTTCATTCTATTTTAATCAATCACTTGAAATTGAAACAGCTAAGTTGTATCGTGGTGGTTTAGAACGAGATAAAACAAATGTAGATGAGTTGGTTTTATTAATAAAACAGTATGCGGAAAAAACACAAGATAGGTTATTGTTAAGTAAAATAGATTATTATAATAAGATGAACAGTAAAACCTATGTTATTAAAAAGATGATTAATACTGATATAAAGGCTATTAATAGTTTTTCAAGAAAAATAAAAATACCTGTTAATCAGTTTGAAGTGATTGTGAGTATTAACAAATGAAAAGTTATTGTATTTTAATAGTTAATATGATATAATTAATGTTAGAATAAAAGTTAAAAGGGAGGATTTAAAATGGAAAATCAATTAGATAAAGTAAAAATTGTAAGGGAAGATGGTTCTGTTCAAGAAGCAGATGTTCTTTTATTCTTTAATTTAAAGGAAAATGGTAAGGATTATATAATCTATACTTTTAATGAAAAAGATGATAAAAATTTAGTTACTGTTTATACATCAGAAGTTGTTAAAACAGAGGATGGATATAAATTTGAAAATGTTGAATCAGAAGAAGTATGGTCAAAAATTAAAGAAGTAATGAAAAGCGTTATCAAAGAAAACAAGGAGTGATATAAATGAACAATGAAGCTATAGTAATAAACGAAGAGGCTTTAAGAAGAGCAGAAGATGAATTAAATGCATTTTTAACTAATGTAGGTGCTCAATATCTTTATGACGGTATCATTGATTCATTGGAAGGTAGAGGTTATGACTTAAACTTACGTAACGATTCTTTAAGACGTAGAAGTTATATTGGATTAATGGATCAGTATGGTAGAATGTATACGGAAGAAGAAAAGCAAGCGTTAGATGATCAATTTGTTTCTATTATAGATAAAATACAAGATATTGTAGCTGGTAAAAATATAGAAGAAGAAAAAACTGTAGAAGAAGATAATGCAAGGAATATTGATGAATTTTTCAATAACAATCAATTTCCAGCAGTTCCTTTTGATACATTTGATTCTACTTTAGAAGGATTTTTAAAGTTCTGTGATGATTATAATATAGATAAAGATTTATCAAAAATGGCTTTGGATGAAATTAAAAGTACTGGAAAACTAAGTAGAGAAACTCTTCAAAATTTAGTTAGTGACAAAATTAAAAAAATAGTTTTTGACACTGGTAGAGATGAAGAACTTAATGAGGAAGAGAAAAATGCATTGATTGAAGCATTTTATGATGATCTTGAAAAGTATGCAGAGTCAATTTCTATTAAATCTTTAACAGAAACAGAAGAAGTAAAGGATAAAAATGTAGAAAATAAAATAAAATATAATGATGATATATTAAACTACAATGAAAATGATTTAGAAAATTTACTATATGAAAAAATAAAGCAATTTTATGACCTTGTTGAAAATTATAAATCACTAGAAGAACCTGATGAAATTTTGGAACAGGCTATTGAAGATTCGATGAATGAATTATTAGATTTGATAAATAAATATGAGAGTACAAATGAACTTACTGATGATTTAAAAGATGTAAAAGAAGACCTACTTAGTTTAAAATCAGACTCAGAAATTGATGAAAATGAAAGAGATAATAAGGATGTCATAGATGCTGAATACAGTGAAAAGGATAATGACATGGAACAGGAAGCACTTAAAGCTGCTATTATGGCCAAAGCTGATGTTCTAAGAATTCATAATGATTCTAAAAATGA
>CAMNHZ010000058.1 GCA_946540075.1 uncultured Bacillota bacterium | reverse complement strand
AGATGAATATAATATGAATCTACATATATTTTATAGTGAAATACCTTATTAAGATAATATTATTGATGAAATTCCAATGGAAAAACTTAGAATTATTATTGATAATGCATCTGTCATTATAGAGAATTCAAAAAAACATAAAGATTTAGTTTTTGATATAGGTAATATAAAATCATTTATAAACACAAGTGTAGAATTGATTTTAGGAAAAATGAAAGAACTAGATTTATTATAGTATAGATAAAAAAGACGAAAGATAATCTGACTTACAAATAGGCGACATTATAAAGAATACAATTTAAGTAACAAGTTTTAATTAATTTAAAAGGTTTGATTTTACAAATTATACTTTTTTTGCTATAATAACCACGATTTTAAAGGGGAGGAAGAAATCTTATGAATAAAGATAAGTTATTAGATTTAAAATCAAAAATATTACGAATGAAACAAAAACAAACAGGATATCCTAGTATTGATTTGCCACAAAGTGAGGAAGCAACTTTTTTTGAAAAGAATCCTATTATTCCTAGTATTGATGCAGTAACATTATTAAAATTGTTAAGTAGAAAAACACGTAATAATCCGGCAATTGATTGTAATAATTTACATGCAACTTATCAACAATTACTTGATGATTCACATAAATTAGCTTTGTCTTATAGCGGATTAGGAGTTAAGAAAGGTGATATTATTACAATATCTTTGAAAAGTAATTATCAAGCACTTTGTTCTTTTTTAGCGCTAAATGAAATAGGTGCTGTAACAACATTTATTGATACTTATGCAACAGAAGAAGAAATATTAAACTATTTAAATACATATAATTCACCTGTTTTTATAAATTATGATAAGACAAGAGAAGAAAACGAACGTATAAAGAAGAATTCGAATGTTAATTATATAATAACACTTGATAATGAATTATCAGATTCACGCAATATTGATGATCCTTATGATAAAAATAATGATGGATTAATTAAATTCAATACGTTAGGTAGTATTGCAAAATTTCAAAAGGATAAGTTTCATTTACCTAATCGTGGAAAAGATCCAGCTCTTATCTTATATACGAGTGGTTCTACTGGACAACCAAAAGCAGTTGTTTTAACTAATGAGAATATTATAGCTGCTCAAATGTATGCAGGAAATACTAGTCATACAGAGAATATAACTGCAACAAAAACTATGACTTGTGTACCACTTCGTTATCCATATGGAATGATTACATCATTATATACATCATTGCTTTGGGGAAAAGAAGCAATAATGACTCCAGATTGGGACTCAAATACAGTTGATTACTATTATAGTAAAGATCCACATGTTGTTTTTGGTAGTCCTGCGGTATTAGATGTTTCTATGAGATTTATTGCTAAAGATAGAGATTTATCTCATATATCACATTTTATTTCTGGTGGAGACTTTTTAACTGTTCAACATGCAAAAAGAGGATATGAGTTTTTTAAAAACCATAATAATAACAATGTTGAAATTGGAAATGGTTGTGGTAATGCAGAAACTGTAAGCATAGGATCTACACCAGTTGGAGTACCATTAAAACAATCAACTGCAGGAAAAATATTAGTCGGAAGCACACCATTAGTAATAGATGCTAATATACCTGATGATAAACCTATTAAAAACGCAAAACTTATAAAAGAGAAAAAATATGATGAAATAGGTGAATTATGCTTGTCAGGAAAATATGTGTTTAAAGAGTATTATGGAGAACCTGAAAAAACAAGAAATGTTAAATTCACAAGAAATGGTAAAGAATTCTTTAGAACTGGTACTTTAGGTTTTATTGATAAAGATGGATATTTTACTCCTACTGATAGAAAATCTAGATTCTATATAAGAAGTACAGGACATAAAGTTTATCTAGATAATGTACAACATATAATATCTGCTGCTGATGAGAGAATAGTAGATTGTGCGTCTGTAAAAATTCCTGATAATGAAGAATTATTTGTAAATAAGGTGTATATAACTTTGAAAGATGGTATTGAACCAACCGAAGAATTAAAACAAGAAATAATTGAAAGAATTCAAATGCCTGTTATTATATCTGGTAAAGTAATGCAGTTAAAAGAATATGAAATACCAAGAGAAATTGAGTTTATATCTGAATTACCAAGATTAGAAGGTTCAGAAAAAATTGATTATTTAACTTTAGAAAAAAGAGCTATAGGAGAACTTGAAAAAGTACAAGTTAAATCAAAATTATTAAAAAAGTAGGTTTACATTGATATAAACCTACTTTTTTGTTATAATTTATACTGAAGATAGAGGTGATTTATAATGGGTAGTGGAATATTTTTTCCTTTAAGTGCATTACCGATAATAATCTTAATAATTACAATATTTAACATAAAAAAACATGTAAAAAATCCAGAAACAAAAATATATAACTATTTGATTGTAATTAATTTTATTGGTTTATTAATAGAATTATTATGTGCATTAGCTTGTAAATATTATCAAGTATATCCTATAATTAGTTATTTTGTTTTAAAAACATATTTGGTATATCTCATAGGTTGGACAGCAACATTTACTATTTATGTTTTAAGAATAACTATAACTAATTGGAAAAAAGTTTATACACGTATTCATTGGTTTGTAATTTTAACATTATTTTTAATTATATATATTCTTCCAATCAATGTGGTTGTAGATAACAATTATGAAATTTTTTATACTAGAGGAATGGGAGTTAATTTTTCATATATAGTTAGTGGTATATATATATTTACAATGTTTGTAGCGCTATTTAAAAATACAAAGAAAATAGAAGATAAAAAGTATTTTCCAGTATTTTTGTTTATTATAATTGGTACTATTGCTATTGTAATTCAAGAGGTATATCCACAATACTTATTGCTTACATATACTGAAACTTTTATATGCTTAGTAATGTATTTTACAATTGAAAATCCAGATCTTAAAATGTTAGAAGAGATTGAAAATGCGCGACTTCACGCTGAAAAGGCAAATCGAGCAAAAAGTGATTTTTTATCTTCTATGTCACATGAGATAAGGACACCACTTAATGCAATTGTCGGATTATCTGAAGATATAAGAGATTATATTGATGGTGATGATAAACAAAGAATAAAAGAAGATTCAGAATTACTTCTTTCTTCTTCGGAAATATTGTTAGAAATAGTAGGTAATATTATAGATATAAGTAAAATTGAAAGTCAAAAATTAGATATAATTGATAAAGTTTATAAACCAAGAGACGAAATAGAAAAATTAACAAAAGTAACTGCTACAAGAATAGGAAGTAAACCACTTAAATTTAATTTAACAATAGCAGAAGATCTTCCATATGAACTTATTGGTGATTATGGAAAAGTGAAACAAGTAATAAATAATTTATTAACTAATGCGATTAAATATACTGATGAAGGCGAAATAAATCTAAGGATAGATTGTATAAATCAGAAAAATGTATCTGTACTTAATATATCTTGTAAGGATACAGGAAGAGGCATCACAGCAGAAAATATGAAAAAGTTATTTACTAAATTTGAAAGATTGGATGTAGAGAAAAATTCAACGATAGAAGGAACAGGATTGGGACTTGCTATTACTAAGAATTTAGTTGAGATGATGGGTGGAAAAATAAGTGTATCATCAAGATTTGGTGAAGGTTCATTATTTATAGCGCAGATACCACAAAAAATAAAAACACTAATGAAACCTCGTGATGCTGAAGAAGAATTAGTAGTTAATAATTCAAATGTTAATGTAAAAAAAGTAAATAAAGTGTTGATAGTTGATGATAATAACATAAATATTATAGTAGCAAGAAAAGTATTAAATGAAATTGTAGAGAATATAGAATCTGTAACTAGCGGACAAGCTTGTTTAGATAAAATAAATGAAAAGAATGAATATGATGTAATTTTAATGGATATAATGATGCCAGGTATGGGTGGAGAGACAACTTTGAAAAAATTAAAAGAAATAGAAGGATTTAATACGCCGGTAATTGCCGTAACAGCAGATGCTGAGTCAACTTCAAAAACCAAGTATTTGTCAGAAGGATTTAGCGACTATGTTGCTAAGCCATTTAGAAAAGAGGAAATAAAATCCGTACTTGATAAGTATTCATCTAATCGTAATATAAATTAGTTTTATAAAATTAAAAAGAGATTATTTGAACTGAACCTCGTTTCTATGTCCAAGAAACGGGGTTCATATCAATTTGATTATAGTCTTTTTTTAATATGCATAAATTATATTTGTTACATGGATATTATAACCATATGTAAAAAGTTGTTAGGTAAACATAAAACATAAAAGATGATAAATATTCAATTGATGTCTTTATAATAATTTAGAAAAACATATGTGATATAAAAGAATGAAAATATAAAATTATTATCATAATTTATATTAGTATGATATAATGTAAATGGTGATGATATTATGGAAATTAAAATTAATAATACTGTACAACCTGAATTAAAAGAATTTTTATTAACCCAAGAAGGAATAACTGATGTAGATATAAATTATGATAATGAATTTGTCGAATTAAATATAATGTTTAATGAAGAAACAAATCCTATTATAATTATGAAATATATTGAATTATTTGAAGAATATAAGCATTCAAGTTTGATAGAGTTTAATAAGGGATATGATGGAAAATTAAAAACACTAAAATATAATATTGATAATATGTGTTGTGAATATTGCTATATGGGTTTAGTTAGGGATCTTTTTGAAAATGAAAAAATTAAATCAGTTAAATCAAACTTTGATGTTGATATTGCTGCTCCTGAAGTTGAACTTCTTATTGAATATAGTGATGATTATGATGAACAAGAATTGATAGAATATATAAAAGAAAAATATAATTAATT
>CAMNHZ010000057.1 GCA_946540075.1 uncultured Bacillota bacterium | reverse complement strand
TTCACTTGTGGTATTTATTCTTCTACTACTAACATTAGGATAATATTACTTTTATTACCAGATGAATCTGATGCTGAATAAACAACCTTATATGTACCCTTTTTATTAGCTTCAATTGTTTGTACATTAGGATTATGTGACACTACTATATTCTCTCCTGAATTATCAGTAGCACTTGCACTAGGTACAGTATAAATAGTACCTCTATCTATGTACTTAGTAGTATTCTTACAACGACCTGCACCATCTTTATCACAACCATCAAATGCGATAACTGGTCCTTCTAAATCACTTACTATAACTGTTCTAGTCATAGTAGTAGTCATATTGTTATATTTAACTACATATTTAATTAAATAAGTACCTTTTTGTGATGTATTAACACTTGAAACTGATGATCCATTCTTAGTAATTGTCTTAGTTACTATATTAGATAGATCAGTACCTGCATAACTATATGAATTATAACCTGGATCAACATATGAAGATTTATAATTAACATATTCAGTTGAACTACCTTTTAGTATTAATCTAGGAGAACGTTCATTTATCTCAGTTACATCAGTAGTACCTGTATTTTCAGCTACTGTATAAATAATACTTCTCTTACCTTTTTTTGTAACTTCAATTAACATATCATTTGGAAATTCTCTATCAGTAATAGGATTTTTAATACTATTACTGATATAACCACTAGATTTTAAAGTAGAAAGTGTGATAGTTACTATCTCACCATCTTTTACAGGAAGTAAAAGTGGATTATCACTTCCCCAATTTCTAGCAGCCTCAGTTATCGATTTTATTGAATCTTTATATGCAGATCGCTTAAAACTTTTAATCTCTTTATTTACTGCCGGAATAACTAATATTCCCATTAATCCAATTAATGTTATTACGGCAAGTAACTCAACAAGCGTAAATGCTTTCTTATTCATTAACTTCACCTTATTTCTTCTTTAAAAATATTCTAACAGTATAATACTCGAAGATAATAAAACATATAATATATCCCCATATTAGAATTAAATTAAATATTCCGTTTGAATATTTATTTAAAATACTTGGAATAGACTCAGGAATATATGTAGCAACAAAATTTGATATTTGTCCTAAATTAACATTAATTCTAATAAAAGTTAATAATCTTAAGAAAATATCTAAAATAGCTAAAAAATAAACAAAACTAGAAAATTTCTTACGTACAAAAATAACAATCCCTATTAATATTACCAAAATAAGTAAATCCATATCTATCAACTCCTTATTATAGTAATATAATATCATAAAAAAAGCTATTTTGCATAGAACTTAGTATTAATTTGTATTAAAAGTTGTATCATCATCAAATATATAGGTAGTTTTATATTTAATATATCTTATTAATCTAAATAATGCATCATCATGAGATTTAACTTCTAACATTATATCTATATCTCTTTTATAGTTCTTTAGAACTTCTAAAAACGATATAAAATCATCCCCATTAATATAATCACTATGACTTCTAAATTCTCTTTTTAATTTACTCTTAGGAGATGAAAAATGCATCTTAGGCGTATTTGTCCAAGTATTTAAAATTCTATCTAAATACAATCTAATATCATAATTAATATAATTACAAATATGATGATGATAATCTAAAATACAAGGAATAGATAATCTTTCACAAAGATAAAGTACATCATCAATAGTAAATATCTTATCATCATTTTCTAATGCAATACACTTTTTTAAATAACTAGGTAATTTATTAAAACTATTTATAAAACGAGTTAGTGAATTCTTTTTCCCAAAAGTATTACTACCTACATGTAAAACTAATAATTTATCTTTAACATTCATAGCTTCTAATAATTTATAATGATACTCTAATATATCAATACTCTTTTGAACTACTATTTTATTAGTACTATTTAATACAACAAATTGATCAGGATGAAAGTCAACTCTAATTCCATTAAAATTTATTAAGTAAGCTATCTCATCATAATATTTTTTATATGGTTTTATGTAATCAAACTTAACATCATCTTTAGTAGCAAGTGGGATTAATTTAGATGTTATACGATAAAAATGAATATTGTTTTTTACATTATATTTTAATATTTCAATTAAATTAGTTAAATTATCTCTTATAACTGAATCAATTCTATTACCAGCATCTTCTAATTTTTGATAATTAGTATAAGTTAAAGTTTTAGAAGAAGTAATATCTAATGTATTTGTAATAGCTACATACCCTAGTCTTATTCTCATATAGTCACCATTATTATTATGATACTTTATAAAATAATAATTCTAATAAATAATTTTCTGCACAAAAAAACCCTTTATAAATAAAGGGTTAATATCAAAATGGCGTCCCAGAAGGGATTCGAACCCCTGACCCACGCCTTAGAAGGGCGTTGCTCTATCCAGCTGAGCTACTAGGACATTGTATAATCACTTTCAAGCGACATATTGATTATACAACATTTTTTTTATTTATTCAATAGTTTTTAAAACACTTTTGTAAATTTGCTTATCACTAACGTTAAATGACACTTCTTTAACATCATAATTATCTGCAATAGATAAACAAATTGTATAAATTACTTCTTCTAATATTTTTTTATTTTTAATATCATCAAATATATAATCATTAAATGTTAGTTCTAATGTATCACCTACAACACTACTAGATAGTATTTCAGTATTACTATTTAAAAAACTCATTAAATTAGTTCCTGCACTTGGCCCACTAGCAAGTTCATCTATAATTATTTTTATTTTATCTTCATTATCATTTACATATTTAGTTACCGGAACATAATAATAATCTTCATTATACTTATTTATATAGTATACTGTTATGTCATTAATATCATTCAAACTAGTAAAATCATATTCTTTATTTATTCCATAATTACGATTCAAAGTACTTGGTAAATGAATACCTGTTTTAGGTAAAGTTGTAAGTGGTACTTCTTCAACATATATAATTATATTTTCAACGTCTTTAATAGTAGTTACTGTATATACTATTGCTTCAATCATTTTTTCTTCTTTATTTTTTGATACATCTAGTAATTCTTCAGAAAAATTAATTTTTGCAGTTTTAGAATGTTTATCATATCCTACCGATAATACTTTAGTATCTGAAGGTATTATAGCTTTAAAACCATTTGGAACCTTCTTTTCACTATCACTTTCTACAATCAACACTTCTAATAGTTTTTTTATTTTATTCTCAATATTAGGATCATTTTCAATTTTAACAACAGTACGAGCCACATAGTTATATTGATCAATTAAATATACTGGAGTATCACCTTTTTCTTCATCATATACAGTCTTTGTTTCAACATTTTCTAATCGATATTCCCTACTCTTTGGAATTAGTGTTAACATAAACAATGAACATAATGCAATAGTTGTCATTAATATTTTAGAAATTAATCTTCTTTTTAGCATAAGTCACCTCTATTTAAAAATATGAAAAAAAATCGTATTTAATACGATTTTTATAATGAAAGCTCATTTAATTTTAAAAGTTCTACTACAGCTCCACTTCTACCCTTTACTCCAAGTTTCTGCATAGTATTTGATATATGATTTCTTACTGTTTTTTCACTTATTCCTAGTATTTGAGCTATTTCTTTTGTTGTCTTATTTTTTATTAAAAGTTCAAATACTTCTTTTTCCCTTTTTGTTAGTATACTACCTTTCATAACGACCTCACTTCCTAAAGAGTGAATTATATTTTTTATTCATATTATTCTATGATGCTGATATTTAAAAGTGAGTACTTTAGACTAAAAGAGAAATAATAATATTATTTCTTGTATTCTACAGTTATATATTTTTTTATATCATATTTCTTTTGAATTAAACGCATTATTTTGTTAGCTGTCCCTTTATCTAATTTGTCTGTTAAAACTACTACATTAATATTATCTCCATCAATTTTAACAAATGATTCTAATTTAAAATTATCCTTTATTTGTTTTTGATGATCTTCTTCTTCTCCTTTTGTTATATTTAATAATTTCATTTTTTCATACGCATTATTCTTTTCTTCTGTTGTAGATTTACTATCATTAAGTATCTTCTTTAATTCATCTATTTCTTTTTGTGTTTTTTCATCTGCTTCTACTCTAAGTGTCGCAAGTAAATTACTTTCTTCTTTTAATACTTTTTTAGTTGGATTTTTAGTTTTACTATTCTTTATCTTTGATACTTTATTAGTATCGATACTATCAACCTTAGTAAGTAATAATTCATTTGGCATCGTTATATAGTAAACACTTAATACTAAAATCAAACTAAATAAAGTTAAAAACCATAAATTCTTTTTATTTATCATATTATTCCTCCTGGTACGTTCTAATTAATTATATTGCGTTATATTTTTTTTATTACAACAATTTGACATTGTAACGTTTTTATATATAATATTGGTAGAAGGAGATTTGCTATGAAAAATAATGACGAAAATATTTTAAAATCTTATAAAACTTTAAAACAATTTAATGATTTAGTAAAAAAAGAGGGTATTACTAACATAGACGAATTAGAAAATAACCAATTTGGAAATATAGTAAAACTTTCAAGGCAAAAAGTTGTACGTGAATTTGATTTAGTACGATCATTATTACCACTTGAACATGGTAAACGCTTAGAACTACTATATGGTAATCGTGAAATTAATAACCTTTATTATAAAGTATATGAATATATCAATAATTACTATGATATTAATAGAATTGAAGATAAAGATTTTCGCTTAAATATGGCTAAATTATCATTATTATTGGGAGTTGGTTCTAGACTAGTAACGCAATTTGAAGAATTAGAAGGATTCTTTGAAGAAAGAGCTAGAGAAGTAGTTGCTGATGAAGATATAAATTTAAAAAATAATGC
>CAMNHZ010000056.1 GCA_946540075.1 uncultured Bacillota bacterium | reverse complement strand
AAAATAGTTGGATTTCCAATATTCCCTACTTTATCAATACTTCTTACATAGATTAAACCTGACACAGTTTTATCAAATATAAAGTGATCAGAATTAACATCGATATAATTATTATTATCAAAACTATATTGATACTTAGAAATACCACTTCCTGAATCAACTGATTTAAACTTAGCATATATATTTTCATTAGTTTTAACACCTTCAGTAAGTGCTCCACCATTAATATTATTCATAAATAATGATACTACTGGATTACTTGGACCTACTCTATCTATTTTAAATGAATATGGCTTAGAAAACTTACCAATATTACCAGCTTGATCGATTGCTCTAATACAATACTTTTTATTAGTATTACTATTAAAGATATATGATCCATCCAAGTTAGTAATATCTTTATCATTACATGACTGACTAATCTCATAATGATCAATATCACTACCATTATCATTAACTTTAAAATCACTCCAAATAATATCATCAGTAGTCCAATTACCCTTATAATCTTTATTATCTTTAACTGTTTTTATTGATGATTGAACAACAGATGGTGATTCTTTATCTATCATTACTTTATAAGGTCCAAATATTTCACTAACATTTGAAGCATTGTCTATCGCTTTTAAATAATAATCTTGATTACCATTTTTGTTAAGAACATAATAATTATCAAACTTTACAAAATTAGTTTTATCAGTACTTATTTCATAATGATTAATACCACTTAAACTATCATTAGCATCAGCAATTAAATATACATTTTTATTAACCCAATTACCTTTATACTGACTACCATAAATACTATTAAGTTTTAATTTAACATCTATCTTATCAGGTACATTCTTATCAATCTTACTTATTATCTCTTGATATGTATCACTTACATTACCATCACTATCTTTAATTTTAATATAAACAACTTGATTAACATCAAATGTTTTATAATTTTCTTTCTGCCAAGTCTTCCCATCATCAAATGAATACTGGACAATATCACTATTAGAATAATTATTATCAACTTTTAAAGTTATATCTTTATTTGTCCAATCTATACTATTTCCACTAACATTAATAATAGTTGGTTTCTTTGTATCAATAACTTTTACTTTAACAATAAGTACCCCGATATTATTACTTGAATCTTTAGCAACATATCTTATACTATATATACCTGGTATTGAACTAACATTACTTGTTACAGTAAGTTTTACTTTCTCATCACTATTATCGATAATATGAGCCTTTGGTATTTTAAACTCATCTGCATAAGTTGGTTTTATCATAGTAAAACTTTCACTCTTATTATTTACAATAATAATTGGATCTTTAGTATCAATAATTTTAACTTTAATCTTTAATTCAGATGTTATATTACGTATTTTATCATGAGCTTTATAAACTAATGTATATACTTTATTCGCACCCTTAGTAGTTAGATAATCAATTTTTTTACCATTTAAATATGGACCAGTTACTTCTACTGTTTTTCCCAATATATCTTTAGCCTTTACTTTAGGAAAAACATAATTACTACCTAACTCAACTGTAACATTTTGTTTTACCTTATTAAATTTAGGGCCATATGATTTAGATATAACACTACATTTTTTATCCACATAATTAAATTTATATCTTTTATTCTTTACAGTTACTTTAATACAACCATCCATATTTTTACCATTTTTAGGATTAATAATTTCTTTTTCAGATATAACTTTATTTTTAAACAATCCATTAATACTTATAAATCTTGCATCTTTATTCTTAGTTGGTAATGAATCTATATTTTTTATTCCCCACTCATAAGCAAGTTTCTCTATTCTAGATATCTGTTCTTTATATAACGAATCTTTTGAAGAAGCTATAGTTTTTACTATCTTAGGTAATGATACTATACTAATTAAAGCAAGTACAACAATTACAGCAAGCATCTCTATGATAGTGAATCCTTGTCTTTTCATAAAACTATCCTCCTATTCTTATTATATTATAACTAATTTATTATAATTACGCAATTGATTAAACAAAAAAGAAGAAACTATTTAGCTTCTTCTATTACTCTTGTTTCTCTAATAACTGTTACTTTGATTGTACCAGGATATTGCATTGTTTCTTCAATTTTCTCTTTAATATCACGAGCAACTTTGAAACTTCCTAAATCATCAATTTCTTTAGGTTTAACAATAACTCGTAATTCACGACCAGCTTGAACAGCATATGTCTTTTCTACACCTTCAATACTATTACCTATATTTTCTAAGTCTTTTAATCTTTGAATATAGTTTTCTAATGAATCATTACGAGCACCAGGTCTTGATGCACTTAAAGCATCTGCAATAGCAACAATACTTGCGATTACACTTGAAGCTGGTTTATCTCCATGATGTGATTCAATACTATTAATAACAATATCACATTCATTATACTTACTAGCTATCATACTACCTATTTCAACATGACTACCTTCTATTTCATGATCTACTGATTTACCAATATCATGAAGTAATCCTGCTCGTTTAGCAAGAGAAATATTCTCTCCTAACTCAGCTGCAATTAAACCAGATAATTCACCTACTTGAATTGAATGTTGTAATGCATTTTGTCCATAACTAGTTCTAAAGTATAATTTACCAATTATTTCAACTAATTCTGGATCCATTTTAGTTATACCTAATTTAAATAATGCATCTTGTCCATGTTCAATTATCTTAGTTTTAAAGTCATTAGAAACTTTATCATATATTTCTTCTATACGTCCTGGATGAATTCTTCCATCTTTAATTAATGATTCTATTGTTACACGAGCAATTTCTCTTCTAAGAGGATCAAATGATGATAATACAATTGCCTCTGGTGTATCATCTATTATTAAATCAACTCCAGTTACTGCTTCAAATGTACGAATGTTTCTACCTTCTCTACCAATCAAACGTCCTTTCATATCATCATTAGTAAGTGATACTACTGTTACAGTTTGATCACTAGCAACATCAGCTGCATACTTCTGCATCGCACTTATTAACATATTCTTAGCTTTTTTATCAACTTCTAATTTAGCTTCTGATTCTTGATCTTTGATGTAAGCTGCTATTTCAAGACTCATCATTTCTTCTACTTTTTTCATAACTAAATCACGAGCCTCATTTTTAGAATATCCAGCAATTTTTTCTAATAAATCAATTTGTTCTTTTTTGATTTCTTCCACTTTAACTTGTTCCTGTTGGATTTCTTTTTGTTTATTAATTATATTATTTTCTCTTTCTTCTAGCATACTTTCTCGATTTTGAAGAGTTTGATCACGACGATCCATATTAGCCTCACGAGTAAGCAATCTTTCTTCTGCATCTTTTACTTCTGCTTTCTTTTCTTTTACTTCTTTATCAGTTTCTTTTTTTATTCTATGAGCTTCTTCTTTTGCTTCTAGAACATTATCTCTCTTAATCTTTTCGGCTTCTTTTTTCGCTTTTTCAATTATATGTTCAGCTTTTTTACCAGCACTTTTATCTTTAATATAATTAACAATCAACATGGCTACCATGCCTAAAATAAGTCCAATTGAGACTAGTAAAATGGAGAATATTATTGTATTCATAAATAACCTCCACTATCTATATAAAGTAAAATTACATTTTACTCTAACTTCATTGTAAAGGTAAACGAAAAATAAGTCAAGTCTATTAATAAAAAGGAAAGAAAACAATCATCTATTGTTTTCTTTTTATATAATTATTAACATATGTATATATCCATGCTTGATTATTATTAATGATTACAAATTGTGATTCTCTATTAAACTTAGTTTCATAATATATAATTGGTATTCTAAGTTCTGCTTCAGCATCAATTAGTTCTTTAAAAGTACTAACATTAATTATTGTTAATCCCTCTAAATTAACCGGTTCACTTGAATTAACAATTATATCATCATATACTTTTAATAATTTATTAATAGTTCTAATATACTCTGTTTGTTTATAACTAATATTAATTAGTTCTATTAATTTTAATACAAACATTATAAATGTCATTGAAAATAACACAACACCCATAATAAACATATCTGTTTTTTTAATTAAACTATACTTATCATTCCAATCAAAATTCTTACTCTTATTATCATTTATATTATTAGAAGTAATTTCAATTGTTTGTCCTGATAATGGAACATCTAATTCTACTACATTAGAATCTTTAAACTCTTTTTTATAACCATCTTTATTACCAGTTATATCAACATACATTTTAATTTTTAAAACAGAATCTAAACTTAATGCATATTTTCTATTAAATTCATTAACATAATTTCTAAACTTTTGATAATCAACATTAACATTTTCATTAATCGTAAATTGATTAGCATTATCTTTTGTAACTTCTTTTTCATCTAATAATACATATTTTTTATTCAAAATTTGTTTATTAATTGAATTATCCTGCTTTTGTGAAGCATCAATTATAGCTATTATTTTATACTTATATTTTAAATTAAATTTATTAGTAGATGAATAAGAATACTTAAACTTAGAGTTTATTTCTTTAATAATTTTAGAAATATATTGCCCACCAGAATTAAGATAATCTCCTTCAAAATATGATTTATCAGTTAGATAAACTTTATAATCAATATTACTTTTTTCAGTATATGTCATACTTGTACCAGATAGTTTAATATTTAAACTATTTAGAATGATAACAATAGCTACAATTGATAATATAATATAAAATAATATTTCTAAAAATAGTTTTATAGTTTTCTTTAAATGAGTACGTCTCTTTTTCATAAATTCTCTCCTATTATAACTATTATTAGTTTATCATATAAACTTTTAAGTTTCAATATATCAAAATAAAAACTAACACATGTGTGCTAGTTAGTTTATCAATCTCAGAATATTACTTCGAGTATTAAATTCTTATGGTGACCTGTACGAGATTCGAACTCGTGAATGCATGCGTGAAAGGCATGTGTGTTCAACCGCTTCACCAACAGGCCAAAATTAATGGCGCCTCTTGTAGGACTCGAACCTACGACCCCCTGATTAACAGTCAGATGCTCTAACCAACTGAGCTAAAGAGGCAAGTATCATAAATAAATGGTGGGCCTGAATGGACTTGAACCATCGACCTCACGCTTATCAGGCGTG
>CAMNHZ010000055.1 GCA_946540075.1 uncultured Bacillota bacterium | reverse complement strand
TATTTTTTTAATTATAATCTACTAATTTTTTCTAATATTTGCTATAATTATAAGTAGGTGTTAAATATGAAAAATGTGTATGGAATGAATATGCAAAAACTAGAAGATTATTTTGTAAATATTGGTCAAAAGAAATTTAAAGCAATTCAAGTTTATGAGTGGCTTTATGATAAGCGCGTTAGTAGTTTTGATGATATGACAAATATAAAAAAAGATGTAATTAATAGTTTAAAAAGTGATTTTACAATGGATAAACTTAAACTTCTTACTAAGAAAAAAGGAAAAGATGTATGTAAGTATTTATTTGAATTACATGATGGTAATAAGATAGAAGCTGTTTTAATGTATCATGATTATGGTAATAGTTTATGTATATCAACTCAAGTAGGATGTAATATGGGATGTACATTCTGTGAAAGTGGTAGGCTTAAAAAAGTAAGAAACTTAGAGGCTTATGAAATGGTACTTCAGATATTACAAGTAGAACAAGAAGAAAAACTTAGAATATCTCATGTAGTATTAATGGGGATTGGAGAACCATTTGATAATTATGACAATGTAACTTGCTTTGTAGATATTGTAAATCATCCTAAAGGTGTTGCCTTAGGAGCCAGACATATAACAATCTCTACATCTGGAGTAATACCTAAAATAAAAGAGTTTATGAATTATGATAAACAAGTTAATCTTGCTATATCATTACATGCTCCAAATGATGAACTTAGAAGTAAGCTCATGCCAATTAATAGAGCTTATCCATTAAAAGACTTAATGGTTGTTTTAAAAGAATATATAAAGAGAACTAATCGTCGTTTAACATTTGAGTATATAATGCTTAAAGATGTTAATGATTCAGAGAAAGAAGCATTAGAATTAGCTCACTTACTTAAAGGCATGAATTGTTATGTGAATATGATTCCATATAATGAGACTAGTCATATTATCTATAAAAAGAGTAGTAAAGATAATATTATGAAGTTCTATGATATATTAAAGAAAAATAGAATTAATGTAACAATTAGAAGAGAATTTGGTTCTAATGTAGATGCTGCTTGTGGACAATTACGTTCTAATTATGAGGAGGGGAAATAATGGAAACTTTTTATTTAACTGATGTTGGAAAAGTAAGAGATCATAATGAAGATAGTGTTATTATTGTAAAAAATGATAATGGTGAATATCTACTCGCAGTCGCAGATGGTATGGGGGGACATAAAGCTGGTGAAGTTGCTTCTAGTATTGCTATATCTCATATTGGAAAGCGTTTTCGTGATTTAGGAAGTGTTGGAAATAAAGAAGATGCTATTAATTGGATTAAAGAAGTAGTAAGTGAAGCTAATGTAAAGATATATCATTATACTCAGGATAATCCTGATAGTAAAGGTATGGGTACAACTATTGTAATGGCTTTATTTACTAAGGAATTTCTATTGTTTGGTAATATAGGTGATTCATCTGGATTTGTGATTAAAGATGGAAAACTTCATAAGATTACAACTGATCATACATTAGTAAACTTATTAGTTAAATCTGGAGAACTAACTATAGAAGAGGCAAAGAATCATCCTAGAAAGAATGTTTTGATGAAGGCATTAGGTGCTCAAAATACCGTTGAAATGGATGTTTTTGATGTTGAAACTGATGTTGAAGGATTGTTTTTATGTAGTGATGGACTTACTAATATGTTAGATTATAGTCAGATAGAAAGAGTATTAAATGAAGATTTAGATATCGAAAGTAAAGTTAAAAAATTAATATATAAAAGTAATAATAGGGGTGGAAATGATAATATTTCTATCGCGTATTTAATCAATGATTTGGAGGTAGTTGACCGTGATAGTTAGAGGACAAAAAATAAATGATAGATATCAAATAATTAAACTTATTGGTGAAGGTGGAATGGCCAATGTATATCTTGCTCATGATATGATTTTAGATCGTGATGTCGCAGTAAAAGTACTTCGTGGTGATCTTGCTGATGATGAAAAATTTGTAAGAAGATTTCAAAGAGAAGCTATTTCAGCATCAAGTTTATCACATCCTAATATTGTTGAAATGTACGATGTAGGTGAAGATAATGGTCAATATTTTATTGTTATGGAATATGTAGATGGAAAAACACTTAAGAGTTTAATTAAAAGAAGAGGTGCACTAACTCTTCCAGAAGTAGTAGATATTATGTTACAACTTACAAGTGCTATTGCATGTGCTCATGACAGTTATATTATTCATCGTGATATAAAACCACAGAATGTATTAATTCTTGATAATGGTGTAGTAAAAATAACTGATTTTGGTATTGCAACAGCTTTAAATAATAATGAAGCAACTCAAACTAATTCAGTTATGGGATCAGTACATTATTTACCACCAGAACAAGCTAATGGAAATGGTGCTACTATGAAGAGTGATATTTATTCATTAGGTATATTAATGTATGAACTTTTAACTGGTAAGATTCCTTTTAAAGGAGAAAATGCAGTAGAGATAGCTATAAAACAAATGCGTGAAGAAATACCAAGTGTAAGAGAAGAAAATCCTGATATTCCACAAAGTATTGAAAATATAATTATTAAAGCATGTGCTAAGAATCCAGCTAATAGATATGATAGCGTTAAAGATATGTATGAGGATGTTAAAGTTGCTCTTACTGAAGAACATGCTAATGATCATCGTGTTATATATCAGTATCCAGAACAAGATTTAGATGATACAAAGATGATGCCAAAATTATCAAGAAGTAATAGACGTAGAACACCTGATTTAGATGATGATAAAAAGAAACCATGGAGTCAAAAGAAGAAAATTATAGTATTTGGTCTAATTGGATTTCTAATTATATCATTAATCGCATTCTTTACATTTGGGCTTCCTATGATTATGAAAAGCCCTGAAATAGAAGTTCCTGATGTATCAGGTAAGAAAGTTAGTAAAGCATCAGATATACTTGAGGATAAAGGTTTTGAAGTAAATAGTAAGACCAAGAAAGTATATGATGATGATATCAAAGAAGGTAGAGTTGTTAAAACAGATCCAGCTAAAGGTCGTACTGTAAAAAAAGGAAAAGAAATAACTTTATATGTATCTAAGGGAAGTAAAAAAGTTAAAATTAAAAATTATGTAGGTAAGAATGTTAATGAAGTTAAAATTAACTTAGAGAACAAAGGTTTAAAAGTAGAGATTGAAAAAAGAGATGTTACTGATGGTGATAATTATAAAGAAAATATAATTATCGAACAAAGTGTTAAGGCTAAAGAAACACTAAATAGAGGTGATGCAATCACACTATATATACCTAATATAGTTGTTGTATATCCTGATTTTGTAGCTGAAGGATACACTAAAGAACAAGTTCAAAAATTCTGTGATGATAATAATATTACATTAAGTGTTGATGAAGTTGAATCGAGTTCACGAGCAAAAGGGACTGTAGTAAGTCAAAGTAGGGCAGCAGGTACTAAAGTTGTATCAGGTACTCCACTTAGAATAACAGTTGCTAAATCAGTTAACACATATACAGTAGCATTTGAATCAAATGGTGGAAGTTCTATAAATAATCAAACAATTAAAGAAAATGGAACTGTAACAAGACCATCTAATCCAACTAGAGATGGATATAAATTTATTGGTTGGTATTATAACGGAAGTTCTTACAATTTTAGTAGTAAAGTAACTAAAGATATGACTTTAATAGCTAAATGGGAGGAAGTAAAAGACGATGCTTCAAGGCAGAATAGTTAAATGTTTAAGTAATGATTATACTGTATTAAGCGAAAATAAAAGATATGTCTGCAAGAGTCGTGGAAAGTTTCGCAATATGAAACTGACACCTCTTGTAGGTGATATCGTTTCCTTTGATTCAGAAAATAATTATATTATGCAAATTCAAAAACGAAAAAATGAGTTATTACGACCACCAATTAGTAATGTTGATCAAGCTATTATTATTACTAGTGTAAAACATCCAAACTTTTCATCAAATTTATTAGATAAATTATTGACGATTATATCTTATAACAATATAAAGGGAGTTATATGTTTTACAAAACTAGATTTATTAAATGAAGAAGAAACAAAAGAAATTGAAAAGTATATTAATTATTATAAAAAAATAGGTTATGAAGTTTATGATAATAAAGATGTATCAAAAATAAATAGTATTTTTAAAAATAAAATTTCTGTATTAACTGGTCAAAGTGGAGCTGGAAAATCTACATTACTTAATAAACTTGATAAGAGTATCAATTTAAAAACTAATGAAATATCATATGCTTTAGGTAGAGGAAAACATACAACAAGGCATACAGAATTACTTGAAATATCAGGTGGATTAATTGCTGATACTCCAGGTTTTTCTGCATTATCTTTTACAGATATGAATAAATATGACATTAGAGATAATTTTGAAGAATTTAATGAATACAAAGATAAATGCAAATATGCTGATTGTATGCATCATAAAGAAGATATATGTGAAGTAAAAAAACAAGTAGAATTAGGAAATATAATGAAGTCACGTTATGATAATTATATTAAGTTCATAACAGAAAGTAGGTGAGATATGAAACTATCAATATCATATCTTAGTATTAAAGAAAATATGTTAGAAAATATGAACAAAATAAATGATACGAGTGCAGATTATGTTCATGTTGATGTTATGGATGGAGTGTTCGTATCAAATAAAACTAAAAATATTGAAGAAATTACTAAGTATTTAAAAGTAGTAAATAAACCATTTGATGTTCATTTAATGGTTAAAGATATCAAGAAATACGTAGATGAATATGAAAGATTAAATCCTAAGTATATAACATTTCATTTAGAAGCAACTAATGATATTTCTAATATGATTAAGTATATAAAAGACAAAGGAATAAAAGTAGGCTTATCAATAAAACCTAATACCGATATTGATTTATTAAAACCATATCTTAACTCTATTGACTTAGTTTTAGTTATGAGTGTTGAGCCAGGTATGGGAGGACAAGACTTCATTGATAAGAGTGAAGATAGAATAAATCAGTTGTATAAAATAAAAGAAGAAAATAATTATTCATATATTATAGAAGTAGATGGGGGTATAAATCCTAATACAGTTAAAAAATGTATTAAGTCTGATATAGTTGTTGTTGGAAGTTTTATAACAAGTAGTAATAACTATCAAGACCAAATAGAGAAACTGAGGTTATAATTATGAATAAAGAAAAATATGAAGTT
>CAMNHZ010000054.1 GCA_946540075.1 uncultured Bacillota bacterium | reverse complement strand
TCTTTTGAATTAATTCCATTTAATACTCCACTAACATTATTAGAGTGTCTTCTATATCTTACTAACTCATCAGTTACTTTAATAATCTTATTTTCAAGTGCTGCACAACAAATCAACCATTTATCAAATGCAACTGGATCATATGGTAATACCTTTTTAGCAAACTCTGCATTACAAACTATACTCATTCCTGGTCCTATTGTTTGAAATGGTGCTAACATATATATATCTTTAGCTTCTCTCCATTTTCCAATAATATCAGTTCTATTACCATCATCATAATGCTTGACAATATTATCATTTTCATCAATTATCATTCGATCACATATCGCTAAATTAGAATTACTACACTCTAATGCTTCTACCATCTTTTCTATCTTATTAGATTCCCATATATCATCTTGATCACAAAATGCTATATATTTACTGTCTTTCACATTGGATACTAATTTTTCAAATACTTTTATATATCCTAAATTTTTATCTTCATAATTCAAGAATTTATATTTTGTATTTTTAGTATACCATCAAATATTTTTATATCAGTTCTATGTTCAGGACAATCATCATAAACTATTAATTCTAAATCTCTGTATGTTTGTCCTTCAATAGATTCTAGTTGTTTCTTTAAATAGTCTATATTAGGATTATAAATTGCCATCACAACTGAAACTTTACTCATTTTCTATTCCCATATCCTTTAATACTTTTTGAGCAGTTACTTCCCATGAAAAATTATTCATAACGAATTCATTCATATTCTTCGCACTCATTACTCTAAATTTTTCATCATCAATCATTTTCTTCATAGCTTTCTCTAAACTTTTTTGATTTTCTTCAACTATAATACTATTTTCACTATTTAAAACTTCCTTACTTCCTCCACGAAGAGTTCCAATTACCGAACATCCCATAAGACCTGCTTCTAATATTGATGTAGGTAATCCTTCAGGATACATTGATGGATATAAAAACACATCAGTTTTCGCATAATATTTTAATAGAGTTTCAAAATCAAGTTGACCTAAAAAATTAATATTCTTATGTTTATATTGATTCTTATATTCCTCTAATTTTTCGCCACTTCCTGCAATATATAAATTAATATTATCATACTTGTTCAACAAATTATTAAAACTAATCAGTATATTACCTACTCCTTTTTCTTCTAATATACGACCAGCATATAAAAAATTAATTCCTTTATGTTTAACTCTCTTAGGCATCTTCTTATTTGAATCAATTGAATTATACCATACACCTGATGGTTCTACATTTAATCTTTTTAACCAATCACAACAAGCTTGTGATACACCATAAAAACCAGTAACATTCTTTTTTAATCTATTAGTCAAAAAGTTTTCATATCTATTCGCAAAGAAATCCCAGAATTTACTATTAACTGATATATAGTCAGAACTATGATCAATTAAGTATACTGGTATATTATGTTTCTTTCCATATCTCGCACCTATATGAGAAGTTAAATGAAACCTAGTATTAATAATAATTCTATCAATATCATAATTATCTAACTTTTTCATAATCTTATGATACTTCTTATTATACTTAAAAATTGGATATCTATTTTTAAACATATTAAATACTGGTAATCTATATATAATTAATCCATCTTTTTCTTCATACTCTAAATCATCATTATAATTTGACGTAACAAGTATTACTCTATATCCTTTTTTTACAAATTGCCCCATTAAGTTATGGATATATCTTTCAATTCCCCCTAAATGAGGATAATAATAAGCAGCAAACATTGCAATAGTTTTCATAATTAAACTCCTTTTATTTTACTTCTAAATCTATCATAAATTAGTTTTATATAGAATTGATAATTCTTATTTCTACTATATATAATAGATATTACTATTAAATATAATAAACTATATAAAATACAATATAATACAAATGATACTAGTGTTAATTTCATTTTAATTAATCCAAATATACTAATTATAATAAATGATGTAACACTAATAACAAAAATATTTTTTAGATAGTTTATATAATAATTTTTTGGTGAAGATTTAAATACATGTTTATATACTATATATGGTCTATGCCATATTGGTAATAGTAAATGACTCACAAGTGTCCCTATTACTACACCTAATATTCCTATATATTGAACAAGTACAATTGAAACTGCGATATTAACAATTGACTGAATTAATGGAATATATTTATCTTGATCATATACACCAGATGCATCTTTTATGGAATCAAGACATTGACGCATTCCATCAATATAGAAATTCATACAAATAACAATTACAACTAATGTTGCTAATAAATAATCTTTACCTAACCATAATGTTATAAACTTATTTATAAGTACTAAAAATGCAATACTAACAAAACTATAAAGTATATGTCCTGCAAAGTTTATTTTTTCAAATACTTCTTCTTGCATCTTTTTATCTTCCATCGCAATTAGATTACCAAAAGATGCAGTTATAGCTCTATATGAACTACTTAAAACTGTATTAAACATACCAAATAAAGATAAATAATTTGCATATATACCAACTAATGTTAAGTTTAAAAATGCTGATATTACTATATTATCAGTACCATTTATTACATAATTACCAATCTTATGAAATATTAATCCTTTAACATTTGTTTTAATAACTTTTAAATCTTTATCAGATATTTTTTCGTCTATACTAAAGTTTATTTTATTATATTTCTTAGTAATAAATCTATTAATACATATTCTTTGAACAAGTAAAACAACTATTTTAGTAACCAAATATAATACAAAACTTCTATAAATAACTAAACTTGCTATTTGAAGTATATACATTAATAAATAAAAGAAAAAATTATATTTTAATAATTGATAATTATTTTGATCAGCTACAATAAGTGTTTCTTTGTAAGATATAAAATACAAATTAACTGTATCAAATAAATATATCAAATATATTAAATATATATTTACTCCACTAGGAACAGTAGTAATAATCTTATTTAAAAATAACATTATTAACAGACCCATAACAACAATAATAATACCTATTACTTGATATACCCTTCGGTAAAAACTCATTAATACACTAACTTTTTTATAATCTTTATCTGCTAATGGTTTATATAAACTAAAGTTTATCGCATTACTAATTCCTAATTCTGTAATTGATAAAACTTGTAATATATTAGTATATAACCCATCTAACCCTAACATCTCTTTACCTAGTACTTTAATAAATATTGTTCTTACAACAAATAACATTAAAGATCTAAATATATAAATAAAGAAATTAGATTCAACATTTAAAATTGATTTTTCTGTTCTTTTTGTTTTCATATATCACCTTTACTTCTTAGTAATAATAAATATTAATTTTATTAATCCATATAATCTTAGTTTTGTTAAAATATAAAATACTTTCATATATAATGATAAATCTTTATACTTTACATTCTTTATAAATTCTTTATATGGTGATGAACTTACAACTTTGAAATATTCTTTTCTTAATGTCCAAAAACTTTTTTTATTATTCTTATTACAAAAATAATAAACTAACATTTTGCATATACACCAGAAACCAAAATAATTAAATTCATCTTCTAAATATAATATATCATCTCTTTCAAATAATTTTTTAAATTCAGTTATACAATCTGTAGTATTTTTTACTATATTAGGATTGACAGAATTACATACACTATCCATATTTATAACGTAATTATAAACAATTTCATTCATATAAATAATCTTATTTGCTTTTGAATATACTTCATACAAATATAAACTATCTTCATATAATTTAACATTCTTATTGAAAAATAAATTATTATCTATCAAGAATTTTCTATTATATACTTTAGCCCATGGCGTTTGAATAAAACTATATTTCCCTTTATTAGTAATTGTTGCATATAACACTTCTTCTTTATCATCCTTAGTAACAATTACCCTATCACTCGTATAATGCCCATTAAAAGGAGTTGTTTTACCATTTCTAATAGTGTTAGTTTTAGCAATAACAACATCTGCATCTGGATTTTCATCAATCCTTTTTGAAAACTTTTCTAAAGCATCATGTTCTAGAATATCATCACTATCTACAAACATTACCCAAGTTCCAGTTGCTTTTTTTATACCATTATTTCTAGCAACAGATACGCCACCATTTTCTTGTTCAATCAATTTAATCTTTTTATTTGAAAGATACTTTTTATATATTTTTTTACACCAATCTGAAGATCCATCATCGATTAATAGAATTTCATAATTATCATAAGTTTGATCTAACAAACTATTCATACATGCATCTAAATATTTTTCTTTTGTATTATAAATAGGAACAATAATACTTATTTTGTTCATTATTAAACCTCCCAAAATTATTTATTTTCTAATTTATTTATTCTTTCTTTTAGCATTGACATTTCTTGAATTAAAAGTGTTGCTTTTTTCTTTTGACCTGAAATCATAACTGTAAGTAATATACAAATCATCAAAAGAACAAATATAAATACTCCAGTTATCATATTAGATATAGTTATAAAACCAATCAAATGAGATATCAAGCCAAATAATTCTGGAACTAGTCCTAACAAGAATATAATTAAACTAGATAGAATCCATATTAATGAATATTTAACTGGCATTCTACCTTTTCTTAAAATTACTAAAATAATTAATAATAGTATTATTGCTGCTACTATTATTCCGAGTCTTAATTTAATAGGCATTATTTATACCTCCTTGTTCCTGCAATTAAAATTGATAATATAACATTAACCATATAATATACACTTTTCCATGTATGAATTGATGATTTACCACCAGTTCTTTCTTTCATATTAACTGCAACTTCTTCTATTCTATATCCTTTTTTAGCAAGTTCTACCGTAGTTATTGGTTCAGGATATTCAAGAGGATAACTTGCTGCAAAATCAGCAATTATTTCTTTATTAGCAGCTCTAAATCCACTTGTAGTATCATAAATTTTTATACCTGTAACTAATTTGATAAAGAATGATATAACTCTTATTCCCAATCTTCTAGCTTTTGATGTTCTAAATTTACTTAATTGTTTTACAAATCTACTACCTATTACGAAGTCAGCTTTACCATCTTCAATTGGCTTAATTACATCTTTTACGTAATTTACGTCATGTTGTCCATCACCATCATATTGAATTGCTATATCATAATTATTTTCATAAGCATATTTATAACCAGTTTGTACTGCCCCACCTATTCCAAGATTATGAATCAACTGAATATGATTGATATTATTATCTCGTAATATTTGTTCTGT
>CAMNHZ010000053.1 GCA_946540075.1 uncultured Bacillota bacterium | reverse complement strand
ATTTTGAACTTCGTGCCGAAAATTATTAATAATAAAATAATTTTAAAGAAGCATAATATGCTTCTTTTTTTATAAAAAAAGAGTCATAAGACTCTATATAGTTATTTTTCTTCCCATATAATATTATCAATAGTTATAAAAAACTCTTTTAATTTATTAGATGGTAATGATAAAATGTTATTTTTAGAATTATTTGAAACAAACTTTAATGAGAATAATTTCTTATAAGGAAAGCAAGTAATTATATTAAGTTCATCATCATATACAACATGAGTATTATCATTAGGTATATTTATATCACTATCCATAGAACAACATTTTACTTTAAAAATAGTATCAATCGTAGCTAGTTTTGTTTTATTATTATCTTTTTTATTTATACCATTACTATAACTTTCATTAACAATTACTAGATCATTATTTTTTAATAGGGAAGAGCGACATGTTCCAATATTTATAATTATATACTTTGAAAGATCAATGTTATATGAATATATACTATTAATTATAGTTCTAACTATTCCTGTTTGTTTAGTCTCACATATAAGTAGAGATATATTATTATTCTTATAGTAATTATCTTTAATTTGTTTTAATTTATATCTTTTACTAAGTTCAACACCTAGTTGTTTATCTGTTAATAAAAATAGTATCATAAGTCACCTCATCAAAATTATAGCACATTCAGTATAAAAATAATATATATGTAATAATTAAATTATATATTGTTAGAAGATACCTTCTTCTAATAGATATTATAATTTCAACAATTTACTTGAAAATGATTTATTTTGATAATATAATTTAGTATAATAAGATGTAGGTGATAAAAAGTGTTTAAAATAAAAGAAGTTTTTAATAAGATAAAGAATATAGATAAGAACTATTTTATTATAGTAGGTTTAAGTCTACTATTTATCTTTATAACTATATATCCGGGATCTTTTTTTGGCTCTAATGTTGATTGGATTAATCAACATGTTCCATTTGCTGATTATTTTAGAAAATTATTTTATTCAACAAAAAATTTATTCCCTAATCTTGCTTTTAATATTGGTGGGGGACAAAATATATATAACTTTTCATATTATGGTTTATATAACCCATATATAATTATATCTTATTTATTACCTCATATTAAGATGATTACTTATATACAAGTTATAAATATTATTATTTATCCAACTATTGGTTGTTTATTATATTATTTTTTAAAGAAACATTTTAGTAAGAATATATCAGTTATTACTACTATAATAATTATTTCATCAGCTAGTATATTATTTCATCTACATCGTCAATATATGTTTGTTAATTATTTGCCGTTTTTGATACTTGCTCTTATTGGGGTAGATAAGTATTTTAAAAATGGTAATAAATCATTTTTAATTATCAACGTTTTTCTTATTATTATGACTAGTTATTATTATAGTATAACAAGTATGATTGTAATTATTATTTATGTTGTATATAAATATTATTCATCACATGATAAATTAGATAAGAAAATTGTTCTTGGTATAATTAAAGATTTCTTTATTATATTTATGACAAGTATTTTAATGGCATCTATCTTGTTATTGCCAACGATGGGCGCTATATTAAATAATGGACGTAGTAAAACTACCAATACAATACCATTAATTTATTTACTTATACCTAAAGCTAATATTAGTGCATTTGTATATGAACGTTATACTTTAGGATTAACTGTAATAAGTATAGTTAGTGTTATATATTATTTGTTTGATAAATCAAAGAATAAGTCTATTGTATCTCTTATAATCTTAATTATATTTAATTTTCCTATAATTATATATATATTAAATGGTGCTTTATATGATAGAAGTAAGATTTTAATTCCATTTATACCGCTTATTGGAATATTTATTGCTTCATTTTTAGAAGATGTTTTAAGTAAGAAAGTTAATTTAAAGAAGATATTTATTATTGGAATAA
This sequence comes from uncultured Bacillota bacterium, assembly GCA_946540075.1. GTDB lineage: Bacteria > Bacillota_I > Bacilli_A > RF39 > UBA660 > CAMNHZ01. The sequence goes on along the minus strand of CAMNHZ010000053.1, from coordinate 3,374 downwards.
TTCTTGTGTTCTTATTCTCAATAACTAGTTTTGATGTATATTTATATGAATTATTATTCTATATTGATGTATTTATCTTAATATTCTTTATATATCTATATTATTATGATCTTATACCATCTGAAGTTTTTTTAGTGATTATTTTGATAATACCAATTTGTATCTTATTATATAGTAGTTTATTTGATATACCTGTTATTAAATCTGATTATAATAGTTATGATGTTATTGATGCTAAAAAAACATTAGATGAAGCATCTAAGAAGGAAAAAGATATTGTTAGATATGATAATATTTTTAATGAAAAAATGATGATTAATGGTATTTATAATAGTAGATATTATATTTCTTCATTATATTCTTCTGTTTACAATAAACATTATAAAAACTTTTTAAGAAATACACTTAAGAATCCTGTTAAACATCGAAATGAATTAATGTTAGAAGGAAATCATAATATTTTTTCTCAAACAATACTAGGAGAAAAATATGTATATAATAACTATGCTAGTGTTGGTTATAAAATAAAAAAAGAAGATGTTGTTAATAATCTTTATGTTAATAATAATGTATTACCAGTTTTATATGGTAGTAGTACTCTTTTAAATATAAAAGAGTATAAGAAGATTAAATATCCTTATAATATGGAAGTTTTAGTAAATAATGTTGTTACTAATAGTGCTAGTAAAAATAAATATAAGATAACTATGAAGAAAGAGAAGTTAGATTATAAAGTTGTAGAAAAGACTAATATTGATATTAGAAAGAAAGATAATATTATTTATATAAGACCTAGAATGGATAATTATTTAAAACTAAGTCTAGATAAACCACTAAAAAAAGAAGTGTTAGTAATTAGTTTTAAATTATTAAATAGAGCAGAGTGTTACCAAGGTGATAGTAAAATATATATTAATGGAACTACTAATACTCTTTCTTGTAAAGATTATATTTATGACAATCATAATAATGTATTTCATTATGTTATATCAAGTGAGATTACAACAAAGAATTTAAAAATAAAGTTTAATCCTGATATAAATTATAAAATAACTGATATAAAAACATATCGAATGAGTTATGATAGTATAAAAAATGTAAAAAATAATATTTATGAGTTTAAAGTTAATCGAAAGAAAACTAATGGTGATTATATTTATGGAACCATAAATATGAAAGAAAATGGTTATTTTGTAACTAGCATTCCATATGATAAAGGTTATTATGTAAAAGTAGATGGTAAAAGAGTAAAGACTGAAATTGTTAATACAGCTTTTTTAGGATTTAAATTAAGTAAAGGAGAACATGTAATCAGTATTCATTATGTAGCTCCATTTTCTAGAGTAGGGAAGTTGTTAAGCATAATTGGTTTAGCTTTATTGATGGTAATTATAAAAAAAGAAAATAAAAAAGTTTCATAATATAATATGAAACTTTTTTTATTAAGCACATCTAGATAGTGTTCTGGTTTTAACGTTATTATTGTCTGTTCCTTTTGTATTACTTAATATACTATCTTTAACACCAGATAGGTTATTTTTAACGTTATCCCATAAATATTTAGAATGATTCATTAATGTGTTAATTTCTGAATTACTATAATTTAATGCTTTTAAGCAAAGTATTGCTTCGTTATCACTCATAGCTCTTTCCTCCTTTTTTCGCACAATTGCGACATATCATAACATAAAATTAGAATAAATGCAAATTCAAACTAATTTTAAGGTTTACTACTACAATTATACTTGTTTATACACTCCATAGATAATAATAAGCCCTTAATAATATGATATGTAGATTTTATGTAAATATGTTAATTTGTCTATGTGATAAAGGGTATAAAAAACTCATACAATCGTATGAGTATTATTATCTATGGTAGCGCCGGAGAGATTTGAACTCACGACCTATCGGGTATGAACCGATTGCTCTAGCCAACTGAGCTACAGCGCCATATAACCAAGCAATAAGATTATATCAAATTATTAAAATGAATGTCAATACTTTTTTTAAAAAAATGGCTGTCCCAGTTAGATTCGAACTAACGCTCACGGAGTCAGAGTCCGTTGCCTTACCGCTTGGCTATGGGACAATATATCTATATACTAACACTAATATTATTTTTTTTCAATAATGTTTGACTAAAAATATTTAATTTGTTATTATAGCGATGGAATAAGGTGATATCTTGAAAACAAATTATCAATTGAAATTAGATGAAATCATAAAAAATTTAGAAGGCACACCTAGATTATTATTGCATTCATGTTGTGGACCTTGTAGTAGTTATGTACTTACATATTTAAGTGATTATTTTAAAATTACAGTATTATATTATAATCCTAATATTGCTCCATACGAAGAGTATAATAAGAGATTAAAAGAACAAATAAGATTAATTAATGAATTAAAGCCAAAGAATAAGATTGATCTTATGGAATGTGATTATGATAATGATGAGTTTATGAAAATAGCTAAAGGATTAGAAAATGAAGTAGAAGGTGGAGCTAGATGTACTAAGTGCTATTACTTAAGATTAGAATATACTGCTTTAAAAGCTAAAGAAAATAATTATGATTATTTCGGAACAACTTTATCTGTTAGTCCATATAAGAATGCAGAAAAATTAAATAAAATAGGGTCGTTATTAGAAGATAAATATGGAGTAAAGTATTTATTCTCTGATTTTAAGAAAAGAAATGGTTATAAAGAGAGTATTCGTTTATCACGTGAATATAAATTATATCGTCAAAACTATTGTGGATGTATATTCTCTAAAAATAGTATTAATAGTTAATAATTATTCAATTTGACATATATTAAAACTATGGTATAATAACCATACACTTAAATTTTAAGTGTAAAAAAGTAGTATATTTATACTATTTTTTTGTATCTTAAAGGAAGGGGAAATATTAAATGGATAATAAATTAGTAGAAAAATATAAGAGACAAAACATAATTAGATTAAGAGATAATTTAGCGGAAGATTTAAAGAGTTATTTAGATGAAGAAAAAAATGAACCATCTATGGATGATGAAAAATTAACTAAAGTTAGTGTCGCTATCGGAGGTATTCAAGCATATAGAATTGTATTTAGATATTTTGACAATGCTGAACTTATTGATAATCCATTATTAGTAACTTTTGATAACGGTATTAGTAATATTATTTTAAATGAAGAAACATCTTCACGTAGAGTATTAGATGTAATATCTATGTATTTAAATAATCCAAACGCTCTTATATCTGAAAAAGAAATCAGACATTCAGGATTTGCAACTTATAATACAGATCCAATTTACAATAGAAAACGTACAAAATAAAAGGAATAAATTCCTTTTTTTATTATACTATTGACAAACTTATGTTC
>CAMNHZ010000052.1 GCA_946540075.1 uncultured Bacillota bacterium | reverse complement strand
TTTTTAAATAGACTTTTATTTATTACTTTTTTTGTATTCACTATTAATTTTATCATCTGCAATAGATAATTTATATTTCTTTCTTACTTTAACCCAAGTAGAAGTTGAAATAGTTGAGTCTTCTTTCATTTTTGATTCAACAAGGTTATCTTTAATATCATCTAGAGATGATTTTAAACTAGGTTTTTTAGTACTACTAACTTTTAGAATAACATGATATCCATATTCACTTTTAACAGGTGTCTTAGTATATTCTCCATTTTTAAGTTCATTAGAAGCTTCAAAGAATTCACTAACAACGCTATCTTTAGTGAAGTTAGAAATTAATCCACCATCATTTTTAGAACCTTTATCATCAGAATACTTTTTAACTAAATCAGTGAATTTAGCACCATTATCTAATTCTTTGATGATTTTCTTAGCTTTATTTAAAGCTTTTTCTTCAGCAGCCTTTTTCTTTTCTTCTGAAGCATTATCATCAACATTAGGTTTAATTAAAATATGTCTAGCAGTTATAGTACCAAAAATATTATTATCATAATAATCTTTGATTTCCTTATCAGAAAGTTCACTTCTTAAATACTTTTTAACAACTTCATTTTTCTTATATTCAAGAGCAAGTTCATTCTTTAATTGTTTTTCACTACTATATCCAGCATTAGCTAGAGCATCTTTAAAACTAGAACCAGAATTTTCGTATTGTGATTTTATTTGAGTTAATTGAGAATCAGCATATTCTGAAGCAGAATTGTTATCTTTAACTTCTTTATTAGCAATATATTCATCAATCATACTAATTAAAGCAGTTTCACCATTCTTACTACTTAACTTCTCATATAAATCCTCAGCAGTAACCTTGTATCCTTTAACACTAGCAACTACTTTTTTACCATTTTTAAGTTTAACTCTAGTACCACATCCAGTAACAATTAGTAGTCCACATAGACTCATTATTAATAACTTTTTTTTCATGAATAATATAATCTCCTTTCACTATGTACATTTATTATATTATCAAAAATATATTAAAAAAACAAGAATTTTTAGGTATAAGTAATCACAATAAAAAGAAAAAAACATATGATACTGTGAAAAGAGTAAAAAGGAGGAATGCTATATGTGTAATAACGGTATAAGTGGAGCAGCTATTGTTCTAGTTTTATTTATTCTTTTAATAATCATACTAGGGGCTTATATTTAATAAAAAAAGGTGGTGAATATTAGTATGACTTCTCAAAATTCATCAGTTAATTGTAACACTACTAACAACAGTAATACAGGAAGTGGATTTTTAATTGTAGTAGTTCTTTATATTCTACTTGCAATTATTTTAAGTTCTGCTGTTCGTTACTATTAAGAGGGTATTAATACCCTCTATTTTTGTAAATATATGTAAAGGTATTCTCTTGAACCTATTTTTTCATAAAAAATAGTTAAAAACTATTTACAAATACTAATAAAATTAGTAAAATGGTGATAGCCAGTGGTGTTAAGTGGAATAAAGTGGAGCAAAGTGGGTGATTATATGTTGATGGGTGAGTATCATCATAATATAGATGATAAAGGACGTCTTACTATTCCATCTAAGATTCGTTATGAATTAGGTGAAAAGTTTATCGCTACTCGTGGTTTAGATGGATGTTTATTTATTTATCCTGAAAATGAATGGAAAAATATAATCACTAAGTATAAAGAATTGCCTAATACTCGTGATGCTCGTAACTTTATGCGTTTCTTTTTATCAGGTGCTAGTGAATTAGAATTTGATAAACAAGGAAGAATTAATATTTCAAACCCACTAGTTAAGTATGCCGATTTATCTAAAGAATGTATTATTATTGGAGTAAATGATCATTTAGAAGTATGGAGTAAAGATCGTTGGGAAGATTTTATGAATACTAATGAAGATAATTTCTCTGATATAGCTGATAGTTTATTTTCATCAGATATAAATATTTAGGTTTTAGATGTTACATTATAGTGTATTACTAAAAGAATCAATCGATAACTTAAATATTAAAGATGGAGATACTATCGTCGATTGTACTTTAGGTTATGGAGGGCATTCTAGCGAAATATTAAAACTTATTCCTAATGGTCATCTATATGCATTTGATCAAGATGTAGATGCTATTAACTATAGTAGAAAAAGGTTATCTAAGATAAGTGATAATTTTACTATTATTAATTCTAACTTTGTTAATATAAAATCTAAATTATATGAAGAAGGAATCAATAAAGTTGATGGTATTTTATATGACCTTGGTGTATCTAGTCCACAACTTGATGAAGGTGATAGAGGATTTAGTTTTCATCAAGATGCAAGATTAGATATGCGTATGGATAAAAATAATAGTTTAAGTGCTTACGAAGTAGTTAATAACTATTCATATAATGAGTTAGTTAGTATCTTTAAAAGATATGGTGAAGAAAAATACGCAAATAGTATTGCTCGTGGCATCGAAAAGATTAGAAAAGAAAAACCAATTGAAACCACTTTAGAATTGGTAGAAGTAATAAAAAATAATGTTCCTGAAAAATACAAAAGAGAGAAACATCCAGCTCGTAAAGTATTTCAGGCAATAAGAATTGAAGTTAATGATGAATTGAATGTTTGTGAAAAGTCTTTGCGTGACTCACTAGATTTACTTACTGTTGGTGGTAGATTATGTGTTATAACGTTTCATTCATTAGAAGATAAATTAGTAAAGAAATTATTCAAAGAAGTAAGTATTGTACCAAATGATTTGATGAAACTTCCAGTTATTCCAGAAAAATATCAACCTAAGTTTAAACTTATTAAGATGATTAATCCATCAGATGAAGAAGTTAACGAAAATAATCGTTCTAGAAGTGCTCATTTACGTATTATAGAAAGAATAAAAGATTAGAAAGGGAAGATATTATGCGCCGTAGAAAAAGAAGAAACAGAATTACTAAAGGTGAAAGATTACTGTATACTGCAGGTGCTTTAGCGCTAGTATGCTCACTTATAATTCAAATTTTTTGTGGGGCTAATATCGGTAGTTTAAATCAAACAGTAGAAAAATTAAAATATGATATAACTAACCAAGAAAAGAAAAATGAAAGTTTAGACATGAAGGTTAGTGAACTTACATCATATGATCAAATAAAAGATATTGTCAAAGAAATGGGATTAGAGTATAATAATGATAATATAGTTGTTATAAACAATCAATAATGATGAGGTGTTGAAAGTGAGACCAAAGAAATATAAATTAAAACAATGGAAGTTTCCACAAATAGTATTCTTTGTCTTTACCATCATCATTATTTTTTTGTACATTTCTTTTGCTTATCTATCTTTATCACCTAAAATTTTTGGTATAAATATGGATGAATTTGCTAAAAAACGTGACACTGTAAAACAAATTTTATATGCTAAACGTGGTAATATTTTAGATACAGAAGGTAATACTTTAGCTCAAACTGTATCTTCATATACAGTAATTGCATATTTAGATAAAAGAAGAAGTGAAAATTTTAAAGATCCAAAACATGTTGTTGATCCAAAAGCAGCTGCCAAAGCACTCGCACCAGTACTTAATATGGATGAAAATTATTTATTAAAATTATTAACTAAAAAAGTATATCAAGTTGAATTAGGACCTGGAGGAAGAGGAATATCTGAATTAAAGAAAGAAGAAGTACAGGCACTTGGACTTCCTGGTATTGATTTTATTGAAAGTAATAAGAGATATTATCCTAATGGTAATTTTGCATCATATATTATTGGTTATGCCAAAGAAAATGATAAAGGAAATATAGTAGGAGAATTAGGTGTAGAAGCTAAATATAATAATGTATTAAAAGGAACTGATGGTAAATTAGTTTATCAAAGGGATCGTAAAGGTTATAAGATTCCTGGTACAAAGGAAGAAAGAGTAGATGCTGAAAATGGTAGTGATATTTATTTAACATTAGATTCTAGCATTCAAAGATTTTTAGAAAGTGCTGTTAAACAAAGTGAAAAAACATATAATCCAGAATGGTTAGTAATAAGCGCAATGGATGCTAAAACCGGAGATATATTAGGAGTTGCATCATCACCATCATTTGACCCTAATAAAAGAAATATATCTAACTATGAAAATCCTTTAACTACATATGTATATGAACCTGGATCTACTATGAAAACATTTACTTATATGTGCGCAATAGATAAAGGTACTTATAATCCATCTGCTACTTATACATCAGGTAAGTATAAAGTAGGAGAAGATGTAATCCAGGATTGGAATGGTGGTCTTGGATGGGGAAATATAACTTATGATAAAGGTTATGAATATTCATCAAATGTTGGTATAGCTAATTTACTTAAAAATTATCTAAGTAAGAAAGATTTAAAAGAATGCTTTTCTAAATATGGTTTTGGTAAAAAAACCGGAATAGAATTATCTCGCGAAATGACTGGTAATACTAAATTTAGTTATGATGTAGAATATATTACATCAGGATTTGGACAAGGTATCACATCTACAATAGTTCAACAATTACAGGCATTAACTATAATTTCAAACAATGGTAAAATGTTAAAACCTCATATAATTAAAAAAATGGTAGATACAAATAATAACGAAGTAACTTATAAAAGAAAGATTGAACAAAGTGAACAACTTGTAAAATCTGAAACTGTATCTAAAATAAAAGAACTTATGTATAATGTTATTCACGGAAAAGATCCTGGTAGTACAGGTTATCCATATCGTATTGATGGATTTGATATTATTGGTAAGACTGGTACTTCACAAATATATGATGAGAAAACAGGTGCATGGTTAAAAGGTGAAAATAATTATATATTCTCATTTTCTGGTATGTATCCAAAGGATAATCCTGAAATAATTATATATGCAGCCATGAGAAGACCAACAAATGGTAAAAGTGCAGGATTATATACAGCTGTTACCGATGTTATGAAAAGTATAGCTAAGTATAAGAATATGTTTGGTGATTCTAAAAAAGAATCAACTTCAGGAAATTATAAATTAAATTCTTATATTAATAAGGATACTGATGCAGTTAAATCAGAATTATCTAACAATGGAATAAATACTATTGTTATTGGTAATGGTAAAAAGATAATAAAGCAATATCCTGCTAGTGGTACTGATATTTTAACTAGTGATAAAGTTTTCTTAATTACAAATGACACTCAAGGTAAGATACCATCAATGATAGGATGGTCACGAAGTGAAGCAATAAAGTTTTTAGAATTAGTTGGAATAAGTTATGAAACTGAAGGATATGGCTATGTTACAGAACAATCATTAAACACTAATACTTTAATAACAACTAAAGATAAAATGCATCTAAAATTTAATAATAAATATGATATAGATAAAGA
>CAMNHZ010000051.1 GCA_946540075.1 uncultured Bacillota bacterium | reverse complement strand
GAAGAAACAGTTAAGGAAGAAGTAAAAGAAGAGAATGCTCCTAACGAAGAGTTAGAAAAATTAAAACAAGAGAATAAGGAGTTACACGAAAAACTTCTTCGTAATCAAGCAGAACTTATTAATTTTCGTAATCGTAAGGAAGAAGAAACTGCTAGATTACTTAAATATAGTAATGAAGAACTTGCTCTTGAAATTCTTCCAATTTTGGATAATTTTGAACGAGCAATAAGTATGGATGATGATAACTTGGAAGATGAAGTATCAAAATTCTTATCTGGATTTAAAATGATTTATGTTAATTTTAAGAATACATTGGAAAAGTATGAAGTTAAAGAGATTGATGCTTTGAATAAAGAGTTTGATGCTACATATCATCATGCTGTTATGAAAGAACATAAAGATGGTGTAGAACCTGGTATTGTAATTGAAGTATTACAAAAAGGTTATATGCTTAAAGATAAAGTTATAAGACCAAGTATGGTTAAAGTTAGTGATTAAAGATTAAATTGATATTGAGAAAGGAATGAAATAAAATGAGTAAAATTATAGGTATTGATTTAGGTACAACTAATAGTTGTGTAAGTGTTTTAGAAGGAGGTCAAGCAACAGTAATTGCTAATCCTGAAGGGGATAGAACTACTCCATCAGTAGTAGCTTTCAAAAATGGAGAAATAATCGTTGGTGGAGCTGCTAAAAGACAAATAGTAACAAATAAAGATACAGTTTCATCTGTAAAAAGATTAATGGGTACTAATGAAAAAGTAAAAGTAAATGGTCGTGAATATACACCAGAAGAAATTAGTGCAATGATATTAGGTGATTTAAAGAAAACTGCAGAAGCTTATTTAGGAGAAACTGTTACAAAAGCAGTTATTACAGTTCCTGCATATTTCAATGATTCACAAAGACAAGCAACTAAGAATGCAGGTAAAATAGCAGGTCTTGAAGTAGAAAGAATTATCAATGAACCAACTGCTGCTGCTCTTGCATATGGACTTGATAAACAAGATAAAACTGAACAAATTTTAGTATATGATTTAGGTGGAGGTACATTTGACGTATCAATTCTTGAAATTGGTGATGGTGTATTTGAAGTTAAATCAACAAGTGGTAACAATCGTCTAGGTGGAGATGATTTCGACCAAAAGATAGTAGATTATTTAGTTAGTGAATTTAAGAAAGAAAATGGTATAGATCTTGCTAAAGATTCTATGGCTATGCAAAGAATTAAAGATGCTGCAGAAAAAGCTAAGAAAGATTTAAGTGGAGTAAGTACTACTCAAATATCTTTACCATTCTTAACACAAGGTGAAGATGGACCACTTCATTTAGAAATGAGTTTAACTCGTGCTAAATTTGAAGAATTAACTAATGATTTAGTTGAATCAACATTAGAACCAGTTAGAAAAGCTTTAAAAGATGCTAATTTAAGTGCTAGTGATATTGATAAAGTATTATTAGTAGGTGGATCAACTCGTATTCCAAAAGTACAAGAAATTGTTAAAAAAGAATTAGGTAAAGAACCATCAAAAGGTGTTAACCCTGATGAAGTAGTATCTATGGGTGCTGCTATTCAAGGTGGAGTATTAACTGGAGAAGTAAATGATATCGTACTTCTTGATGTTACACCACTTTCACTTGGTATTGAAACATTAGGTGGGGTATGTACTGTATTAATTCCTCGTAATACAACAATTCCAACAAGTAAGTCACAAGTATTTAGTACAGCTGCTGATAACCAACCAGCTGTAGATATTCACATATTACAAGGTGAAAGACCAATGGCTGCAGATAATAAAACATTAGGTAATTTCCAACTTACTAATATACCTGCTGCTCCAAGAGGAGTACCTCAAATTGAAGTAACATTTGATATAGATGCTAATGGTATAGTTAATGTTAAAGCTAAAGATCTTGGAACTAATAAGGAACAATCTATTACAATTACATCATCAACTAATTTAAGTGACGATGAAATTGATAAGATGGTTAAAGAAGCAGAAGCTAATAAAGCTGCTGATGAAAAACGTAAAGAAGAAGCTGATACTAAAAATGAAGCTGAACAATTAGTTTTCCAAACTGAAAAATCATTAAAAGATTTAGGAGATAAAGTAAGCAAAGAAGATAAAGAAAAAGCTGAAAAAGAAATTAAAGAATTAAAAGAAGCTCTAGAAAAGAATGATTTAGAAGATATTAAAGCTAAAAAAGAAACATTACAACAAACTGCTATGGCATTTGCTACTAAAGTTTATGAAGAAGCAGCTAAAGCTAGTGCAGCTGCAAATGAAAATAATGCTGATGAAAAATCAGATAAAAAAGATGACGATGTTGTAGATGCTGAATTTGAAGAAAAATAATAAAGTTTGGAAGTTCTATATTTAGAACTTCTAACTTTTATATATGAAAGAAAGAGGATAAGATTAGATGAAGACACGCTCTGAAATTAGTAATGATTATAAGTGGGATTTAACTAAAATATTTGAAACTGATTCTGATTTTGATAAGTTTTATGATGAAACAAAGAAATTGATTGTAGATTATAAAAAGTATGAAGGTCATATTATGGATGATGCTAAAACATTTTATAATTCAACAATTGATAGTTTAGAAATATCTAGAAGATTAGAAAAGCTATATACTTATGCTCACATGAAAAGTGATGAAGATGTATCTTTAAATTCAAATCAAGAATTAGTAAGTAGAGTTATCAATTTATATAATTTAGCTTCTCAAGCTATGTATTTTGAAGGAACTGAATTACTTAAAGAAGATTATTCTAAGATAGAAGAATTTTATAAAGAAGAACCAAGATTATTAGAACATGAAATTAATATAAAGAATAGTTTTAGATATAAAAATCATATATTATCTGATGCTGAAGAAAAGATTATGTCTAATTTAAATGGAGCGTTTGATAATAATGAAACTACATATAGTTATTTAACTAATTCTGATATGACTTTTGGTACTATTAAAGATGAAAGTGGTAATGAAGTAGAATTAACTGATACAAATTATAGTATATTTATAGAGTCAAAAGATAGACGTGTTAGAATAGATGCTTTTAAAACTCTATATAAGTATTATAAACAATTTACAAATACTATTACTTCAACATTAAATGGTAATATTAAAGAGTCTGTTGCTGTTTCTCATATTAGAAAGTATAATTCTGCTTTTGAACGTTCTTTATTTAATGATGAAATGGATCCTAAAGTATTTAAAACTTTAGTTGATACTGTTCATGAAAATTTAGATATATATCAGAAGTATTATGATTTAAAGAAAGAAGTACTTGGACTTGATGAGATACATTTATATGATGTGTATGCCAAATTAATAAATGATTATGACAAAACGTATTCATTTGATGAAGCTAAAGAATTAGTTTTTAAAGCATTAAGTGTTATGGGTGAAGAGTATACAAATGATTTAGAGAAAGCATTCTCACAAAAATGGATAGATATTTATCCTAATAAGAATAAACGTGGAGGAGCATATTCATCTGGATCATATGATACTTATCCATATGTACTTTTAAATTATCAAGGTAGACTTAATGATGTTTCAACTATTATCCATGAATTAGGTCATTCAATGCATAGTTATTATACTAGAAATAATCAACCATATCAGTATGGTAATTATCCAATTTTTGTTGCTGAAGTAGCTTCTACAGTAAATGAGATGCTACTAGCTAAGTATTTATTAAAAAATAGTGATGATAAATCTGTTAAATTAGCAGTTCTTAATCATCTATTAGAACTATTTAAAGCAACTATCTATCGTCAAGTAATGTTTGCAGAATTTGAGAAGTATGCATATGATTTAGTTGAAAATGATGATGTTATAACATCTGAAAAATTATGTAATAAATATTTAGAACTTAATAAAGAATATTTTGGTAAGAATGTGGTAGTAGATGAAGAAATAAAATATGAATGGGAAAAAGTACCACATTTCTATAGTGATTTTTATGTATATAAATATGCAACTGGATTATCAGCTGCATGTAAGATAGTAAATGGTATATTAAATCATGAAGATGGTGCCCTAGAAAACTATATAAAAATGCTTAAAAATGGTTGTCGTGAAAATCCATTAAATACATTAAAAATTGCTGGTGTTGATATGACTGATAAAGAGGTATATCAAAGTGCGATAGATATGTTTAATGATGCAATCGAAGAGTTTAAAGCATTATCAATAAAAAAATAGAAGTGATGTGATATTATGAATAAAAGAGATTATTATGAAGTCCTTGGTGTTAGTAAGGATGCTAGTGAATCTGAAATTAAAAGTGCTTTTAGAAAACTAGCTAAGAAATATCATCCTGATGTTTCTAAAGAAGAAAATGCAGCTGAAAAGTTTAAAGAAGCACAAGAAGCTTATGCTGTATTATCTGATAAAACTAAAAGACAACAGTATGATCAATTTGGTCATGCAGCATTTTCTAATGGTGGTGGTTCTGGTTTTGGTGGAGCTGCTGGATTTGATTTCTCTGACTTTGATTTTTCTGATATATTTGGTGATATATTTGGAGGAGGTTTTTCATCATTTGGTGGTGGAAGATCTAATAGTAATAGAAGAAGTAAAGGTAATGATACTTTAATGAGAATGACAATCACTTTTGAAGAAGCTGCTTTTGGTTGTACTAAAACAATAAATGTTGATACAACTGAAAATTGTTCTCATTGTAATGGTCATGGTGGAACTGGTGAAAAAACTTGTCCTAATTGTCATGGTAGTGGTACTGTAACTTCTGAACAAAGAACTATTTTTGGTTCATTTATGACTAGAACTACTTGCCCTAAATGTAATGGGAAAGGTGTTACATACGAAAAAACTTGTAAGTATTGCCATGGTAATGGTAAAGTAAGAGTTAATAAAGATATTAAAGTAAAAATACCTGCTGGAGTAGATGATGGAAATCAACTTCGAGTTGCAGGTAAAGGAGAAGCTGGAATAAATGGTGGACCTAATGGTGATTTATATCTAGAATTTAAAGTAAAAGAACACCCTATATTTGTTCGAAGTGGATCAGATATATATCTAACACTTCCTCTTACTATAACAGAAGCTGCATTAGGATGTAAAAAAGATGTTCCAACCTTACATGGAACTGTTAAAATGACTATTCCTGCTGGAAGTAATTCTAATGATAAACATCGTTTAAAAGGTAAAGGTATCGAAGATGTTCATACAGGTAGAATGGGAGATATGTATGTTATATTAGATGTAGTTATTCCTAAGAAACTTTCAAAAGAACAGAAAAAAATACTTACATCACTTGGTGCTACTAAGTTAGATGATGATAGTAAATTTAAAGAAATAAAAAAATATTTATAATGGAAAGGTTAATGTAAATCATTAACTTTT
>CAMNHZ010000050.1 GCA_946540075.1 uncultured Bacillota bacterium | reverse complement strand
TGAGTTTTATAATATAGATAGGGTTGTTAAACTATGTTTTTTCTAGTATAATTAAGTTATATAGAAAAAAGGTGTTATTATGAAAAATATTAAAAATGATGCTATATGTAGTATGACTGCTGATTTTGCTCAGTGGTATACTGATGTATGTAAAAAAGCTGAACTTATGGATTATTCAAGTTTAAAAGGATTTATTATATATAGACCATATGGATATGCTATATGGGAGAATATTCAAAACTATCTTGATAAGAAGTTTAAGGAAACAGGACATGAGAATGTATATATGCCTATGTTGATACCTGAAAGTTTACTTCAAAAGGAAAAAGATCATGTTGAAGGCTTTGCTCCTGAATGTGCGATAGTTACTAGGGGAGGTCAAAATGAATTAGAAGAGAATTTAATTATTAGACCTACTAGTGAAACTTTATTTTGTGAACACTATGCTAAGATAGTTAATTCTTATCGTGATTTACCAAAGAAATATAATCAATGGTGTAGTGTTTTAAGATGGGAAAAGACAACAAGACCATTTCTTCGCGGATCAGAGTTCTTATGGCAAGAAGGTCATACGATTCATGCAACAGAGAAAGAAGCTAGAGAAGAAACTATTAATATGCTAGGTGTATATCGTGATATGGCTAAAGATTTACTAGCACTTCCATCAATAACTGGTAGAAAAACAGAAAAAGAAAAATTTGCAGGTGCTTTAGAAACATATACTTTTGAAGCTCTAATGCATGATGGAAAAGCGCTTCAGTCAGGTACAAGTCATTATTTTGGTCAAGGATTTGCTAAAGCATTTGATATGAAATTTTTAAATAGTGATAATAAACTTGATTATGTTCATCAAACATCTTGGGGTGTATCAACAAGACTTATTGGAGCTATTATAATGGTTCATGGAGATGATAATGGATTAGTATTACCTCCACGAGTTGCGCCAACTCAAGTTGTAATTATACCAATTCGTCAAAATGTAGAAGGTGTACTTGATAAGGCATATGAATTAGAGAAAACATTAAAAGATGCAGGTATTAGAGTAAAAGTTGATAATACTGATAAGTCACCAGGATATAAATTTGCTGAAGCTGAAGTTAGAGGTATTCCACTTCGTATTGAAATAGGTCCAAAGGATATTGAAAATAATGAATTTGTTTTAGTAAAAAGATTAGATGGTGACAAAGAAACATTCTCTATGGATATTGATTTAATTAAGCTTATTAATAAAAAGTTAGACGATGTTCATGAAGCAATGTATGCAAAAGCTTTAAAACATTTAAATGATAACATTCATAATGTAGATACTTATGATGAATTTAAAGAAAAAATTGAATGTGGTGGATTCTTAAAAGCTCCTTGGTGTGGAAAAACAGAGTGTGAATTAAAGATTAAGGAAGATACAGCAGCAACTACTCGTTGTATTGTGCCTGATGGACATGAACATATTCAAGGTAAAAAATGTATATATTGTGGCGAAGATGCTAAAGAAGAAGTATACTTTGCTAGATCTTATTAAAAAAATAAAAATGATACAAGTATGTATCATTTTTTTAGTATGTTTATAAATGGAGCTGACTTTTTAAATACAAAGTATAATGCTTTATTAGTTACAAGTTCTAAGTCTCCTAAATATTCATTAATAATAGGATTATAATTCATCTTATATGTATTTAATTTTTTATAAGGATTATTTGCCATATTAGGGTTTGTGAAACCACCTAGATTAAATGTTTTATAACCATTATTTGAATATTTTTCTAGTAATTTCCAGATTAATAATTGCTTAGCATTAATACGAGCATATTTCTTATCAAGATTATCTATGATTAAGTAAGCTTCATCACGATATTTTATTACTAACGCACTTGCTGCAATAATTCCATCAGGATATTCTCTAATATATTTTGTTGCTTCAACTAATTCATTTTTATATTTATTAAATAACTTATCTATTTTAATTTTTTTACTAATTAATTTTTCTTTATTCGCACTATTATTTTCTAAGATACTATTATTTATTTGATAAGATAATTGTTCATATTTATGATATTGTGATTGAATATATCTAAGATATACTTCAGTATCTATTTTAGCGTAGAAAAATTCAATACGATTAGTGTTTTTAAAGAAGTAAAAACAATCATTATAATATTTTAAATCTTCTTTATGATCTTTACTAGAATTCATATATAAGTAAGGTAAATCTTTTTCATCACCACGATATATTTTAACTCCACATTTAGCCGCACTTCTAATTTTAGTACGATAATTTTTCTTTAAATTACTAAATACTTCATAGTAAGGTTTATCAATACTTATTAAAGCTTCATATCTTGGTTTTATAGCTTCAAACATATTGTTATATCCAAAGTGGAAGTATCCTAGTTTATTAAGATTATTAAAAATAGTATCATAATTAGGATTATGTTCTATTTGTCCAGTTTTAACATTATAAGTATTTCTTACTATTAAAGGACTTAATTTAATCGCAACTATATCTTTTTTACTAACATATTTTTTTGTTAATGTAGTAAATGTTTCTAGTAGATTATAATCGTTATAATCAATTAAGAAACCTCGAGGTGCATATGCATATTTAAAACCAGCTTGTTTTTCAATAATAAGTGTGGTTGCAGCAACAATGTTATTACCATCATCAATCATTCCAAGAAACATTGTTTCAAAGCCATTATTATTCATTACAAAGGAATATTCACATGATTGATATAATGAACCATATGGATAATTTTTCGCAAA
Source organism: uncultured Bacillota bacterium (assembly GCA_946540075.1). Lineage (GTDB taxonomy): Bacteria > Bacillota_I > Bacilli_A > RF39 > UBA660 > CAMNHZ01. The sequence goes on along the minus strand of CAMNHZ010000050.1, from coordinate 2,659 downwards.
GTTATCGTACTCAGGATTACTAAGTTCTCTAATGTACATAAAGTCACCTCCCAATTAATTAATTATAACATATAAGCGTATAAAAATCAAAGTATATAAATGGTACAAATGATAGAAAAACTTTTAATTTTAAGGAAAAATTAGTGTGGTTGTGCTATAATGGATAAAGGAAGGTGAAACTATGTTTGAAAATAAGAAAATATTTATTTTAGGAATGGCTCGTAGTGGATATGAAGCTTGTAAATTATTATTACAACATGGAAATGAGGTACTAATTACAGATGCTAAAGATCAAGATCCTGAAAAAGTAAAAGAACTAGAGAATATGGGTGCAGATTTTGTTGTAACTAATACACCAGATGAACTTTTAGATGAGTCATTTGATTATATGGTTAAGAATCCCGGAATTATAAGAACTCATCCATGTGTTCAAAAGGCACATAAATTAAATATACCAGTTATAAATGAAGTAGAAATGGCTTATCATTTTTTGCCAGAAAATGTAAAAATAATCGCAATCACTGGTTCTAATGGAAAGACAACAACTACAACTATTATATATAAAATGTTAGAAGCAATGAATAAACGTGTTCATTTAGGTGGCAATATTGGTTATCCATTATCTGGATTAATTAATAAAGTAAAAGATCATGATATTTTAGTTATGGAAATATCTGATCATCAACTTTGTGATATGTATAAATTTCATCCAGAAACAGCTGTTCTTACAAATTTAAGTGAAGTACATATTGATTTTCACGGTTCTTATAAAAAGTATAAAGAGACAAAGAAAAAATTATTTATGAATATGGATATGAGTGATTTATGTATCATTAATCAAGATAATAAAGATGCATATAATCTTACTAAAGATTTAAAAATTAAGAAAGAGTATTTTTCATCAACTACTGATAGTGATTGTTGTATTAAAAATGATGCAATTTATTATCACAATAAAGAAGTGATTAAATTAGATGATATAAGAATTAAAGGTATGCATAATTATGAAAATATTATGGCTGCAATTATGGTGTGTAAAAAGTATGGTGTTACTAATGAAGTTATACATGAATTGTTAGAAAACTTTGATGGTGTTGAACATCGTATTGAATTTGTTCGTAGATTAGATGGTAGAGAGTTCTATAATGATAGTAAATCTACTAATAATAAATCAACTATAACTGCATTATCATCATTTGAAAATCCTATTATACTAATATTAGGTGGTCTTGATAGAGGACAATCATTTGATGAACTTACTCCATATATGGAACATGTAAAACATGTAATCTGTTATGGTCAAACAAAAGAAAAAATAAATGAATACTGTAAGAAAATAAATAAAGATTGTATTGTTTTAGATAACTTAGAGGATTCAACAAAAGCAGCTTATAATTTATCAGAAAAAGGTGATGTAATATTGTTTTCTCCAGCATGTGCATCATGGGATCAATTTGATAATTTTGAAATTCGTGGAGATTTATTTAAGAGAGTAGTAGAGGAGTTAAAAGATAATGACTAGAATAAAGGATGTAATAGGTAGAGAAATATTAGATTCAAGAGGTAATCCTACTGTTGAAGTTGATGTTATATTAGAAAATGGAATACTAGGTAGAGCAAGTGTTCCAAGTGGTGCATCTACTGGTATTCGTGAAGCATTAGAATTAAGAGATGGTGATGTTAATCGTTATAATGGGAAAGGTGTATTAAAAGCAGTAAATAATGTTAATGGACCTCTTAGAGATTTAGTGATTGGAATGGATGCTTCTAATCAAAAAGAATTAGATTACGCAATGATTAATTTAGATGGTACACCAAATAAATCTAAATTTGGTGCTAACGCTATCCTTGGAATATCTATGGCAAGTTTAAAAGCAGCTGCTCTTGATAATAACATGCCTCTTTATCAATATGTAAATAATAAATTTAATGATGGTAAAATATCATTACCTAGACCAATGATGAATATCATAAATGGAGGAGCTCATGCTGATAATAAACTAGATTTTCAAGAGTACATGATTATTCCAATAAGAGATAATATTCATGATAGAGTTAGAGTAGGTGCTGAAGTATTTCATAGTTTAAAAGAAGTACTAAAACAAAAAGGACTTGCTACTGGAGTTGGTGATGAAGGTGGATTCGCACCAGATCTAAATTCTAATAGTGAAGGATTTGAACTTATTATGGATGCTATAAAACGTGCAGGTTATACTCCAGGAAAAGATGTATGTATGGCAATAGATGTTGCTGCAAGTGAATTTTATAAAGATGGAAAATATAATCTACAAGGAGAAGGTAGAACTCTTAATACTTTAGAATTAATTAATTATTATGAAGAATTAATTAATAAGTATCCTATAATTTCTATTGAAGACCCAGTTGATGAGAATGATTGGGAAGGATTTAAACTTATTACTGAAAGAATAGGTGATAGAATCCAACTAGTTGGTGATGATTTATTTGTTACTAATAAAGAATGTCTACAGATAGGAATAGATAAAAAAGCTGGTAATGCAATTTTATTAAAAGTTAATCAAATTGGTACAATAACTGAAACATTAGAAACGATTGCCTTAGCTCGTAAGAATAATTATAAAACAATTATATCTCATCGTAGTGGTGAAACAGAAGATACAACTATTGCTCATCTTGCAGT
>CAMNHZ010000049.1 GCA_946540075.1 uncultured Bacillota bacterium | reverse complement strand
AAGTCGTGTAATATATGTAATACAAAAAAAGCAAAGTAATTTTTGAAAAAACTTTGTTTTTTTGATATAATTATACACGGTGATTGTATGGCAAAATATGATGAAACATCGATAAAAATATTAGAAGGTCTAGAAGCAGTAAGAAAAAGACCTGGTATGTATATAGGATCAACTGATAAAAGAGGACTTCATCATCTTATATGGGAAATAGTTGATAATGGAATAGATGAAGTTATTAATGGATATGGTAAGAAAATAAAAATAATATTACATTCAGATAAAAGTGTAAGTGTTGAAGATGAAGGACGTGGGGTACCTGTTGGTATGCACGCTAGTGGAATGTCAACACCTGAAGTAATATATACAGTTCTTCATGCTGGTGGTAAATTTGAAGAAGGAGGATATAAGGTATCTGGAGGACTTCATGGGGTAGGTGCATCAGTTGTAAATGCTTTAAGTAAAAAAATGGAAGTAACAATTAAAAGAGATGGCTATGAATATTTTATTGCATTTGCTAATGGTGGGAAAACTACCATACCGCTTAAAAAAATTGCTAAGACTAGTAAAACAGGAACAAAAGTAAGATTTTGGCCTGATGATGAAATATTTACAACAACTAATTTTTCATTTACAAATGTATGTGAAAGAATGCAAGAAAGTGCTTTCTTGTTAAAAGGATTAACAGTAGAAGTCATTGATGAAGAAGATAAAAAACAAGAAATATTCCATTATGAAAACGGATTAGAAGCTTTTGTACAAGATATTAATGCTGGTAAAAAAGCACTTCATAAAGTTGCTCAATTTGAGGGAAGTAAGAAGAAGATAAATGTTGAAATTGCCTTCCAGTATATAGATAATTATAGTGAGAATATTATTTCGTTTGTAAATAATGTAAAAACAAGTGATGGGGGAACACATGAGGTAGGTTTTAAAACAGCTTTAACTAAGGTGTTTAATGAATATGCTAGATCTAATGGCTATTTAAAACCAAAAGATAAGAACTTAGAAGGAACAGATACTAGAGAAGGTTTAACTGCTATCATAAGTTTACAAATTCCTGAAGAATTATTACAGTTTGAAGGTCAAACCAAAGGTAAACTTGGAACTAGTGAAGCTAGACCTATTGTAGAAAGTATCATGAGTGAGAAATTACAGTTTTTCCTTGAAGAGAATAAAGAAGTTGCTGATAACATCATGACTAAGATGTTAAAGAGTAAAGTTGCTCGTGAAGCTGCTAGAAAAGCAAGAGAAGCAGCTCGAGCTGGAAAAGATAAATCTAAGAAAGATCGTATTATAAGTGGTAAACTTACACCAGCTCAAGGAAAGAATCCAGCTATTAATGAATTATTCTTAGTCGAAGGAGATTCAGCAGGAGGATCAGCTAAACAAGGCAGAAACCGTAAATTCCAAGCAATTTTACCACTTAGAGGAAAAGTTTTAAATGCAGAAAAATCAAGATTAGAAGATATGCTAAAAAATGAAGAAATAAGTACTATTATTCATACTATTGGAGCTGGAGTAGGTAGTGATTTTGAAGTTAAAGACTCTAATTATGACAAAGTAATTATCATGACCGATGCCGATGACGATGGTGCTCATATTCAAATATTATTATTAACATTCTTCTATCGTTATATGAAACCATTAATTGAAAATGGACACTTATATATTGCAATGCCGCCACTTTATAAAATAACAGTAGGTAAAAATCATTATTATGCATGGACAGAAGAAGAAAGAAAACAATTATTAGAAGAAAACAGCGGTAAAAAGACTAGTACACAACGTTATAAAGGATTAGGAGAAATGAATGCTGATCAATTGTGGGAAACAACAATGAATCCAGATCTTAGATCACTTGTTAAAGTAAATATAACAGATGCTGCACTTGCAGAAAAAAGAGTTAGTGTTTTAATGGGAGATAAAGTTGAACCTAGAAAAGATTGGATTGAAGAAAATGTTGAATTTTCATTAGAAGATAGTTATGTTATATAAAAGATGATATGGTTGCATATCATCTTTTAAAGTATTTCATCAATTAATCCATATTCTAAAGCTTCATCCGCACTCATAAAATTATCTCGATCGGTATCTTTTTCTATTACGGATATCTTTTGCTTAGTATTTTTTGCTAATATTTTATTTAATTTTTCTTTTAGTTTTAATATGTGTTCGGCTGCTATTTTAATTTCTGTAGCTTGACCCTGGACACCACCTAATGGTTGATGAATCATTATTTCACTATTTTTTAAAGCATATCTTTTACCCTTAGTACCACTACTAAGTAAGAATGCTCCCATTGAAGCAGCAAGACCAACACAAATTGTAGAGACATCACTTTTAATAAAATTCATGGTATCATATATTGCCATGCCAGCAGTTACTGAACCTCCGGGAGAATTAATATAAACACTAATGTCATCGTGATTGATTGAATCAAGATATAATAATTCACCAACAATTATGTTAGAATTATTATCGTCAATTTCACCACCAATTACTATAATTCTATCTTTTAATAATCTAGAGTATAAATCATATACTCTTTCCCCATCACTACTTTTTTCGATTACTGTAGGTATTAAACTCATAAAATTCCTCCTCTATAGTTATATTAGTGAATTATAAAGCATAATATTCAAAAAATAGTGTGACAAAATACGTATTATCTGTTAAAATGGTATCAGAGAATAAGAGGTTATGATTATGGCAAAGAAAATTAAAATAAGATTTAAGAATAATGATCCGATTGAATTTGATAAAGGAACAACATTAAAAGAGATAAGCGAAAGTTTTAAAAAATATTTTAATTATCCTATAATTGTTGCTAAAGTAGATAATGATATCACATCATTAACTCAACCGATAAATAAAAGTAGTTATATTGAGTTTTATGATCGAAGTTCATATACAGGAAATACATCTTATGGATGCTCATTACAATTCATATTAATTTTAGCAGTAAAGAAAGTTTTAGGATATGATACTGATGTGGTAATTGAACATTCTATTGATAAAGGTTTTTATTGTGAAATAAAAGGTAAAAATATCGACAAACCAGATATTACTAAAATTAATAAAGAAATGAAAGAAATAGTTAAAAGTGATTATACATTTAGCAAAATAAGTGTATCTAGAATAGATGCTATCAGATATTTTAAGAAGAAAAAGCAAATTGATAAAGTAAAATTATTAAAATATATTAGTAATACATATATTAATCTATATCAATTAGATGATATATATGATTATTTTTATTGCGATCTTGCATATAGTACTAAGGATATAGATGATTTTAAACTTACTTATGTAAAAGATAATGGCTTTGTAGTTAGCTATCCTGATATATATAATCCTGAATGTACATTAGATTATGTACATCATAAAAAATTGTTTGATAAATTCTTAGATTATACTAAATGGGGTAGAATTTTAAGTATAAGTAATTCAGCTGATTTAAATGAAATTATATCAGAAGGAAAATATGCTGAATTAATAAGATTATCAGAAGCTTATTTTAATTCACAATTATCTAATGTTGCAGAAGAAATATATCAGAATTCTAAAAATATAAAATTAGTTTTAATTGCGGGTCCTTCTTCAAGTGGAAAAACTACAACATCTAAAAAGTTAGAAGTTTATTTACAAAGTAAAGGATTACGTACACATCAAATATCTACTGATGATTATTTTAAGAATAGAGATCAAACCCCAATTGGAGAAGATGGTGAACCAGATTTTGAATCCATTAACACAATTGATTTAGATTTATTTAATAAACACTTATTAAAATTATTGGATGGTGAAAAAGTTCTTCTTCCAGAGTATAATTTTATTACAGGTAAGAAAGAATATAAAAAGAAATGGTTACAAATTAAAGATAATGATATTATCATAATTGAAGGATTACATTGTTTAAATGAAAATTTAACTATGGCTGTTGAAAGAAAAAATAAGTTTAAGATTTATTTAAGTCCACTTACACAACTTAATATTGATAATCACAATCGTATTCATACAAGTGATACAAGAAAATTAAGAAGAATAGTAAGAGATAGTAAATATCGTGGATATGGAGCTGCTGATACACTAAAGATGTGGAAAAAAATTAGAAAAGGAGAGGAAAAAAATATTTTTCCATTCCAAGATGATAGTGATTTTGTAATTAACTCAGCTTTATTATATGAAATAGGTGTATTAAAAACTTATGCTGAACCATTATTATTCTGTGTTGATGAAAATGATGACTGTTATCCAGAGGCTTTAAGACTTATAAATTTTTTACGAAACTTCTTACCAATACCAAGTGATGAAATACCAACTGATTCTGTACTTAGAGAATTTATTGGTAATAGTTGTTTTAGAAGTAAAGATTAATGTAGTAAATATATGTCAATTATTGAAAAATAGATTGACATATATTTTTTATTTAATTACAATAAAAAGAGAAAGATAGGTGATAAAATGATTAAAGTTGCAATAAATGGTTTTGGTAGAATTGGTAGATTAGTATTTCGTTTGATGGAAGAAGATCCAGATTTTGAAGTTGTTGCTATTAATGATTTAACTGAACCTGAACAACTTGCATATTTACTTAAATATGATACATCACATCGTAATTATCGTGTTGATGAAATAAGTTATACTGAAGATTCAATAAAAGTGGGAGATCGTTTAATTAGAGTATATAAAGAATTAGACCCTAAAAATTTACCTTGGGCCCAACTTGATATTGATGAAGTGTTTGAATGTACAGGGCATTTTACTTCAGAGGAAAAAGCTATTTCTCATGTTATAGCAGGAGCAAAAAAAGTAATAATTTCTGCACCAGCTACTGGAGATTTGAAAACTATTGTTTATAATGTCAATCATGGTATTTTAGATGGTAGTGAAAAAGTAATAAGTGCAGCTAGTTGTACAACTAATTGTCTTGCTCCAGTATGTAAAGTGTTAGAAGATAATTTTGGTATTGAAAAAGGTTATATGACTACAGTACATGCTTATACTAATGATCAAACTATTCTTGATGTAGCTCATCCAAAGGGGGCAAAATCACGTCGTGGTAGAGCAGGGGCTGCTAACATAATACCATCTAGTACTGGAGCTGCTAAAGCTATCGGACTTGTTATACCTTCATTACAAGGTAAATTAAATGGAGGTGCATTAAGAGTACCAACAACAACAGGATCAATAGTAGATCTTACATTAGAATTAAAAAGAAATACTACTATAGAGGAGATTAATAATATCTTAAAGAGTAATGCTAATGAAACATTAGGATACACAGAAGATCCAATAGTATCTAGTGATATTATTGGTGCTAGAGTAGGAGGAATGGTTGATGGTCTTCTTACAGATGTTTTAGAATCCGATGGAAAACAATTAGTAAAAGTAGTTGCCTGGTATGATAACGAGATGAGTTATTCTGCTCAAATGGTTAGAACGGCTAAGTATTTAGGTAAATATCTATAATAATTA
>CAMNHZ010000048.1 GCA_946540075.1 uncultured Bacillota bacterium | reverse complement strand
CTGCTATTATGGCCAAAGCTGATGTTCTAAGAATTCATAATGATTCTAAAAATGAAGATGATATTCAAAATCTAAATAACGATTTATTAAATCAATTAGATATGTATGAACAAAAATATGGTCTAGACGAACAATTAAGTGAGATTAAGAAAAATGCACTTGAATTTGCGGTATTAGATAATGAAAATAAAGATGAAAAGCAAGATTCTAAAGAAGAGACTAAGCAAGAAAATAAAGAAGAATCTAAGGAAGATAAAACAATAAAAGACAAGAATGGAAATGTTTTAGCTACACAACTTAATAATTATATAAATAATGCTAAAAATAAAATAATAGAATCAGCATATTCTAAAAAGATAAAATTACCAGAGCCACAATTTAAAATATTGCATAAATTCGCACCTAGATCTGTAAAAATGATAGAAGAAGCTAAAGTGGCTTATGCAGAATCAAAAAATATTATTGAAGCATATGATCAAGTAAAAGAATTTACTGATTTAAGTTATGTGGAACAAAAAGATTATGAAAACCATAAAAAGGCTATGGAAGAGCTTGAAAAAGATATTATTTTATTAGAAGATAAAACTAGTGTAAGAATATATCACTGGGTGGAAAATAAGGTTGCTAAAGTAAAAGATAAATTTGCACGTATGGCAAAATTACCTGATAAATCTTTGAAATTTTTAGGAACAAAAGATAATGCAGATCATTATGAGAATGATGATGTAAAGGTTAAGGTTACCACTAAAGATCCAAATTTCCAAGGAATAATTCCAACTGTTCCGGATTTAACTGATAAAGACCATGTTGCTACTATGAAAAATTTGGCTAATTCAGAAGAATTAATGACAGATGAAGAATATGATAAGACTAAGGCAAAAAATGATGATGTTGTGTCACTTAATTCTTATGAAAATGATTTAACTCAGAATTTAGGTAGTCTAAATTCTAGAATCAGTAAAAATCAAAGTATTATTAAACGTCACGAAAAACAATTAGAAAATTCTGAGAATTTAACTGATAATCAAAAGGAATCAATAAAAAAACAACTTGAAGAAAGAAAAAAAGAACAAGAAAAATTACAAGAAAAAGCTGAAAATATTAAAAATACATTAGAAACTTATAAAAAAGAGAATAAATCTGAAGAAAAATCTGAAGAAAAACCAGCTGAAGAAAAACCAGTTGAAGAAGAAAAGCCAAAAGCAATTAAAAAGTCAAGAAAAACATTACAACGTGAGATAGATGAATTAAAATCTTCAATGCAAAATAAAGATACAGAAATAGATTCACAGAAAAAAACTATTGATAGTTTACAACAAAAAATTAATGCAATGAATGATTTAATAAATAAAATTGGTCGTGCTTATAATATTTCAGATGAAGATCTTGAAGTATTAAAAGGACAAACGGATTTATTATCTCAAATGCAAGATAGAGTAGACGAAGAAGTAAAAGGTAGAAGTCGTTAAAACTATTCATTTTGAATAGTTTTTTCTTGTAATATATTGTAAATAAGTTGTTAAAATAGTATAATTATTGATAGGTGATAAAATATGTTTTTATTGTGGATTTTAATAATAGTATTGTTAATTGCTTTAGAGTTTATATCAATTACTATTATACCTATTTGGTTTGCGATAGGTGGATTAATTAGTTTATTTTTATCATTGTTTATTAATAGTTTTATAATACAATTTATTATTTTTTTGATTTTTGGTTTCGTATTAAAAGCTAAGTATAGAGATAAAGTTAAGGATAGTTGGACTAATACTATTTATATGAAGACTGCTAAAAGAGTGATTGGTAAGAATGCTGTTGTTGTAGAAAGAATAGAAAAGAATAATGTTGGTAAAATAAAAGTAAATGGAAGGATACTTCCAGCAACATCTAAACAGGCTTTGAATATTGATGCTAAAGTAAGAATAGTTGATGTTAGTAATGATTCTCTTATAGTAGAAAAAATAACTAAAACAACTAAGAAAAAGAAAAAATAATATATATGGTGGTGAAATATGAAAAAGAAAGAACAATTGAATATTAATTATATAGATTATGGTGATAGTGAAAAAGATCCAGTTGTTCTATTACATGGATGGGGACAGAATATTCAAATGATGAAACCAGTTGGTGATTTTCTATCAAGAAATAATCGTGTAATAATTATAGATTTACCTGGATTTGGGGAAAGTCCTGAACCTGATAGTATATGGACATTATATGATTATGCTAAGGCTATAAATGAACTTTTAACTAAACTTAAAGTAAATAATCCAATACTGATTGGACATTCATTTGGTGGTAAGATTAGTTTATTATATGCTTCAATTTATGGATGTAAAAAACTTATCTTATTAGGTTCACCATTTAAAAAAGAAATTCAAAAGTTATCGCTTAAAACTAAAATTTTGAAATCATTAAAAAAAGTGCCAATGCTTAATAAATTGGAAGAGACAGCTAAGAAATATGTTGGTTCTAAGGATTATCGTGATGCATCGCCTGTAATGAGAAAAATTTTAGTAGAACATGTTAATCTTGATATAACTGAAGAAATTAAAAAAGTTAAGTGTCCTACTTTAATTATATGGGGAACTAATGATGCTGCAGTTCCATTAGAACGTGCTTATGAATTAGAAAAGTTGATTGATGATTCAGCTGTAATAGAGTATGAAGGATGTACTCATTATGCATATTTAGAAAGACTTGGACAAACTAATAGTATTATATCTAAGTTTATTTGGGAGGATTAATTATGATGTATTTTTGTTTATCGTTGATACCATTTTTTATATATGTTATTTCTAAATCAAAGAAATCACTTCAGATGTTACAACAAAATTGGTATAATTTAGATCAAAGATATCTTAAATGGATATTATCTAATAAATATAATGAATTTGTTGGAATCGATATGTTTTTTGTTATATTTATAGTGGCTTTATTTGTTGAGTCATCTGTTATGTATATCTTATTTGGAGTATTTTATTTAGTAATATTATATTTACGTTATCGTAGTAGTAATAAAGAGCAAGTTAAGTTACCTTTAAAGGTTACTGCTAGAGTAAAAAGACTTATTATAACAATATCATTGTTATACTTAGTACCTGTTTTAACAATGTTAGTTTCATATGATGAGCATCTATTAGTATATTACTATCTATTGTTAGCTACACTTGCTTATGTAAATAATTTTGTTATTTTAACAGCTTCTGTTATAAATATTCCGGTGGAAAAGATGGTATTTAATCATTTTAGAAATCAAGCTACACGTAAATTAAAATCAATGAATAGTTTAGATGTAATTGGAATAACAGGAAGTTATGGAAAAACAAGTAGTAAAAATATTTTACATGATATTTTAAATGTAAGATATAACGTGTTTAAAACACCTAAAAACTTTAATACACCAATTGGTTTAATAATTAGTGTTAATAATTATTTGGATAAATTTAATGATTTATTTATTGCTGAAATGGGTGCGTTTAAAATAGGGGAGATTCAAGAACTTTGTGATTTAGTTCATCCTAAGTATGGTATTCTTACTAAAGTAGGAACTGCACACTTAGAAAGTTTTGGTTCACAAGAGAATATTCAAATTGGTAAATTTGAATTAATTGAATCATTACCAAAAGATGGAATAGGAATTTTAAATGCTGATGATCCACTACAAGTATCTTATCAATTAAAAAATGATTGTAAGATTGTATGGATTGGTATTGATAATGAAGATGCTGATGTTGTTGCAACTGATATAAAATTGTCTTATAAGGGAACCACTTTTAATGTTATATTTAAGGGTGATGATACTAAATATGAGTTTACTACTAGACTTTTAGGAAAGCATAATATTTATAATATACTTCAAAGTATCGCATTAGGAAAAGAATTAGGTTTAAATATAAAAGAATTACAAGCTGGTGTAAATCGTGTAAATGCTATTGAGCACCGTTTAGAGTTGAAAAAATATGGTGATATAAATATAATTGATGATGCATATAATTCTAATCCAGTTGGTTCTAAAATGGCATTAGAGGTACTTGGATTAATGCCTGGTAAGAAGATTGTTGTAACTCCAGGTATGATTGAATTAGGATCTGAACAATATGAATTAAATATGAAGTTTGGTGAATATATTGCTGATGTTGCTGATGAAGTAATATTAGTAGGAAAAGAACAAACAAAACCTATATATGATGGTCTTATGCATAAAGATTATAAGAAGAAACATATTCATGTGATAAACGATGTAAAAGAAGCATTTCCAATGATGCAAACATTAAAAGATGAAAATACATACGTATTACTTGAAAATGATTTACCTGATATATTTAATGAAAAATAGTAAATAGTAATAAAGAAAGAAGTGATAATATGAAGATAAAATTAGGTGTTATATATGGAGGAGCAACTGTTGAACATGAAGTAAGTATTATTTCTGCTGTTCAAGCCATGAATGCTCTAGATCAAGAAAAGTATGATATAGTTCCAATCTATATTACTAAAGATAGAGAATGGTATACTGGAAAAATGCTTATGGATATGGATATTTATAAAGATTTTAATGAATTAAAGAAATATGCAAAAAAAGTTGTTCTTTATAATAAAAATGGAGTATTTTGCTTACAAGCAGTAAAAGGATTGTTTAAAAAGATTGTTACTGAACTTGATATAGTATTACCAATTGTTCATGGTAATAATGCTGAAGATGGAACAATAGCAGGATATCTTGAAACTGTAGGTATTCCATATGCAGGACCACATATATTAGGTGCTGCTTTAGGACAAGATAAAGTAGTTATGAAACAAGTATTTGAGGCTAATAATTTACCTGTTGTAGATTATACTTGGTTCTATGATACAGAATATCTTTCTAATAAGGAAGAAATTACTAGTAATGTAGCTAAGTTAAAATATCCTGTAATGGTAAAACCTGCTTCATTAGGAAGTAGTATTGGTATAACTTTAGTAAAAGAAGAATCAAAACTAGATGAAGCAATAATGGAAGCTATTAAGTATGATAATAAGATATTAATTGAAAAAGCAGTTTCTGATTTAGTAGAAGTAAATTGTAGTGTTTTAGGAAATTATGAGTTTAGACAAACTGGTGAAATAGAAGAAGTACTTGGTGCGGATGAATTTTTAACATATCGTGATAAATATCTTGGTAATGCTAAAGGAAGTAAATCTAAGGGTATGGCTTCTACTAATCGTATTATTCCAGCTCGAATTGATGCTAAAACAAGAACTAAAGTAGAAGAAATTGCTAAAGAAGCATTTAGAGCTTTAAATTTAAGTGGTGTATGTCGTATAGATTTTCTAATTGATAAGAAAACAAAGGATATATACATTAATGAGCCTAATACAATACCTGGTAGTTTATCATATTATTTATGGGAACCAGTAGGTAAAAAATATAAAGAACTTTTAGATGATATAATTACTATTGCAATCAAAGAATATAAGAATAAATCTAAAAAGACAGTTTCTTTCGAAACAAATATTTTAAGTAATTATGGAAATGGATTAAAAGGTGCTAAAGGAAAATTAAAAGGATAATTTATAAATATTATCCTTTTTCTATTGAAAATTATAGTTTTATGTGTTAAAATTAAGAAGTAATGTCTTCTTAGCTCAGTTGGTAGAGCAACTGACTCTTAATCAGTGGGTCTAGGGTTCGAATCCCTAAGAGGACACCATAATGATTTTTACTGCTAGGCAGTTTTATATATATAATTATAAAAAAGTGTTATATTTTATTAAAAAATGCGTAAAATATAACGAATTGTGCAAAAAGTTTTTTAAAAACTATTGCCAATTATGTAAAAATACGATATAATCTAATAGTCGTTATAAATGGGCTTGTAGCTCAGCTGGTTAGAGCGCACGCCTGATAAGCGTGAGG
>CAMNHZ010000047.1 GCA_946540075.1 uncultured Bacillota bacterium | reverse complement strand
TTATAATAATGAATTATCTTATTATAGATTATTTATTCTATTTCTTATAGTTGAACTTACAAATGACATATCTGCTCTACCTTTTACTAAAGGTGTGATTTGCCCCATAAGTTTACCCATATCTTTCATACTAGTAGGATTTACTGTATTCCATACTTTATCAATAACTTCAAGAACTTCTTCTTCACTCATTTGTTCAGGCATATATTCGTTTAATATATCAATTTCCCTATTTGTTTGATCAACAAGATCTACACGTCCTGCTTTTTCAAATTCTGCGATTGATTCTTTTCTTGTTTTAATTTGCTTAGATATTAATCCTATCATTTCATCGTCATTAAGTTCTTTTTTTAGATTTAATTCTTCTAATTGCATAGCACCTTTTATCATTCTGATAACCGCTAATCTTTCTTTATTCTTATCTTTCATAGATTGTTTTAAATCTTCTAATAATCTATCACGCATATGCTCATCTCCTCTATATTATAAAAGAGTCTAACGACTCTTCATAATCTAATTACCTCTTCTGTAATTTCTGTTGTTATTAGTTCTATAGCTGTTATTTCTATTATTTTTACGACTATTTTTAATAGCTTCTTCTCTAGCTTTTCTCTTTTTTACGCCGCGTTTTTCATAACCAATATATCTTTCTTTTAGTTTCTTTTGATCTCCACTTTTTATTCCTTTTTGCTTAAAAATACGAAGTGCACCATCGACATTACCGTTTTTTACTATTGTTGTTACACCCATGATAATACACCTCCTTCACTAACTAGATGTATTATAACACTTCTATTAATTTCTTACAAGAAAAACCTATATTTTTATAGGTTTTTTTACTTTTTTAACAATTATTTACTAACAAATTTACATAATTTGCATAAAAATCAATAAATTTTGTTCAATAACCATAATAATAATTAATCATATAATAATATGAAAGAAGGAGTGATTAATGAATCATTGTAATAACTTCATAAGAGGTCGAGGAAAGTGGTATGGATGTGGGTTTATTTTTTTTATTCTTCTAATATATCAAATGTTTTTAGCATTCATAATAGTTACAAGGTTTAATATATTCCTAATATTTCTATTTATGTGTATTTTCTTTTTTAGTCTTTTTATGATACTGTGGTAAAACCAAATCATAAGTTTTATATAAATAATCTATTTCACCTGCAAACAAGACAGAATTTTTATATTCATTATTACTAAATTCTAATTTCTTCGGTAAACTAATTAGTGTAAATAACAATAGTTTTTCATTATCTTGTAATGGATAATTTTTCTCATATTTTTTTAATAAATATGAGAAATCATAGTTTAATGAATATCTTCGATAGAACTTATATATATCAAATACTGGAATATCTATCCTAGCTTTATCCCAACTTATTAGATAACTTTTAGTATTTCTTCTAAAATGTTCTAATCTTAAATTATTATGAATAATAGTTTGTCTTACTTTTCTTTGACCTTTGATAAGATCATACCACTTATCTATTTCTTGGTCACAAAAATACAACATTTCAAATATTATACTTATATTTCTAGCTAATAAGTATTCACTTGGTGACATAATGACATGACTATCAATAATATTCATATAATCATTATAATAACTTGTTAAATAACTAACATTATTTTTTATATCTTCATATATTCTTTTATAATCATCTAAATCTATTTCTTTATAGTGAGTTGTTTTACTATGAAGTAAACTAACAAGTTCCATTATATCTTGAATTTTTTGATCTTTAGAATAGTTTTTATCTGGTATATATTCTGTTTGAACAAACTCCTTATTATCAGATAGTATCTTAGGATAATAATTAAAACTTCTACTATCTAGGTAATCATATATATCTTTATTATCCTTAAAATTTCTTGTTTTATCTTTAAATACATAACAACCATGATCTGTTTCAGCAATTAAAACTTTACCTTTAATTGTGTATTTTTTTACTTTTACTTCATTATCTTCAATAAATTTTTGAATACTATGCATCAGCACATGGAATAATTAATTTATCACCCTTATTTATATTTTCTATATTATTGTAAAGTTCTAATTTATCTTTAGAAATATTATACTTAGTCATGATTGTTTCTACTGTATCTTCTTCTCTTACTATATAAACTTTATAAGTTACATAGTTTTCTGTATCATCAATTGTTTCAAATATATTAGTTGTATTAATATTTTGATTATCTTCTTTTTCTTCATCTATTTCCATATTAATAATTTCATTTTCATTAATACTATCAACAACATCTTCTCTTATATCACTTTTTTCCTCAGATTCAATTTCAACTACATTTCTATCAACTGCTTCTAATTCTTTTAAAACTAATTTATCAACTCTAACTTCAATATCAACATGAAGCATATTATCATTGACTATTTCATAATAGAAATCATCAATATCAACACTAACATTACTAAGATCATACTTTTCATCATAGTTTATTTCAAACGGTAATGTATAAGAAAAATATTCTGTTTCAGTACTAGTATCAGTCATTAAGTATTCACCACTTATAATAAAATCACCATTTATTAAATGATCATTTTCTACATGTAAAGTATGTTCAAGTGATATACTAGTAATCTCTGAGACATTACTTTGAAATATTATGTTCTTATTAAATGGTATTATTTTTTTCATATGTTTTAATCCTCCAATCATTAAAATATATGCATAACAAAAAAATTAATGATTTTTTCTCATTAATTTTTCTGAATCTAAAGATTGTTCTACATTATAAATATTCATATAAGTATCATTTAATACATGATACATTTCTTCTAGAAGATTTGCATCCGAACCTTTAACAATATTTGCAAGTTCTCTATCATCAAAAGTAATTTCTTCTACTACTTTACCATCTGAAGTAATTAATGGTTCATATAATGTAAGTACATTTTGACAATCATTATGTAAAACTATTTTATAACCTATAATATCTCTTAACTTTTCAACATCTCTTGCGGTCAATTCAAAACGATGTTTATTCATCACATTAATAATACTAGTAATAGTATATTGACTTTGTAATAATTCTTTATAATTTGTTAATTCTGTTAATTCATAATTTCTAGTTCTATCTAAGTAATCATATAATAATATGTCATTATTATAACTAGAACTCAAGTCTTCTGTTATATAAAAAACACTATCTAAGTTAATTCTATATGAAACCTCTTCTTTTATCTTTTCTAAATCACGTTCTCCAGCTACTATTCTATTTGTTAGTGTTATTATATTATGACATCTCTTTCTTATATCTGTTGTTACCTTTGGATAATCATAAAGATAATAACTAGTTACCAAATAAATTTTTTTAACAATATCATTTGGTAACAAATTAATTTCATTAGATTCATTTAATAAATATTCAATAAAATCAAGCGCATTTAATGAATCTATCTCATCCTCGGAAATTAAACCTTCTTTTATGTAATTATCAAAACCAATTATAGTTACTAAGTTATAACTAAATTCTATATCTTCTTCTAATGTTCTAAATTTATTTTTCATTTTTAATCAACTCACCTTTATAACTTTTAATAATTTCAAATACTTCTTTATAATTATTAACTTTTAAATATACAATTTTTTTCTTTACTTCATTTGGAACTTCATCTAAATCTTTTAAGTTCTCTTCTGGAATAATAATTGTCTTAATTCCTTTGCGTAATGCACCTATACTTTTTTCTCTTAAGCCTCCTATTGGAAGCACATTTCCTCTAAGTGATATTTCTCCTGTCATAGCAAGTGTCTTATCTATCTTTCGATTAGTTAAAGCACTTATTAGTGCGGTTGTTATGGCAATGCCGGCACTTGGACCATCTTTAGGAATGGCACCTTCTACAAAATGAATATGAATATCATTTTCAACTAACAAGTTATATTTAATTCCAAAAAACTTATGATTTGCTTTTATATAGCTAAGTGCGATTCTAGCACTTTCTTTCATTACATCTCCAAGTGATCCTGTTAATACTAAATCACCTTTACCTGGATAAAAGTTTACTTCTATAGGTAAAGTATCTCCTCCATAATTAGTATAAGCAAGCCCATTTACTACACCTACTTCATTACTAGTAGTTGATATAAAATGATACTTTTCTTTACCAAGATATCTTATAATATCTTTTTTACTTAATTTATAAATATCTTTATATTTTTTATTAATTACTATTTCAGTAACAATTTTTCTTACAATAGTAGATATTTGTCTTTCTAGTTCACGAACTCCTGCTTCTCTTGTATAATTTCTAATAATATATAGTATATTTTCATCAGACATTATAATTTTACTCTTTTTAATACCGTGTTCTTTACAAACTCTTGGAATAAGATGTTTTTTGACAATATCTAATTTTTCGTATTCAGTATATCCTTTTAAATTAACTATCTCTAATCGATCTTTTAATGCTTCAGGAATATCTTCTATATAATTTGCAGTTAAAATAAACATTACTTTAGAAAGGTCATATTCTTCTTCAATATAATTATCACTAAAATACTTATTTTGTTCAGGATCAAGAACTTCTAATAAAGCACTTGCAGGATCACCATGATAATCTTTAGTCATTTTATCTATCTCATCAATTAAGAAAACAGGATTAGAAGATTTAGCTTTCTTCATTGCTTGAATTATTCTTCCTGGGTTTGCACCTAAATATGTTCTTCTATGACCAACTATTTCAGATTCATCATTTACTCCACCGACACTAATTTTTACAAAATTTCTATTAATAGCTTTAGCTATTGAGAAAGCAAGTGAAGTTTTACCTACTCCTGGTGGTCCAACTAAACATATAATTGGACTTCTTACAGATTTAGCCATCTCTCTTACAGCTAAAAATTCTATAATACGAGTTTTTACATCATTAATACCATAGTGTGATTGATCTAATATCTTTCTTGCAGAACTTAAGTTGTGATTATCTTTTGTATATGTCTTCCAAGGAAGATTTAATAGCCAATCAATATAATTTCTTACAATATTAATTTCTTGGCTCATAGATGGCATATTTTCATATCTATTTAATTCATCATAAAGACGATTCTTTATTTTTTTAGGAGCTTTTAAATTATCTATTTTTTCCTTTAAAGAAGAGCCATCTCCATCTTTTACACTAGTATCACCTAGTTCTTCTTTAATAAGACGTATTTTCTCTCTAAGTAAGTATTCTTTTTGATTATTATCTAATTGATCTTTTACTTTGTTATCAATTTCTCTTTCTAACCTAAACATCTCAGTTTCATTATATATATCAATTAGAATCATCTCAGCTCTTTTCACTGGATTAGATTCTAAAACATATTCATATAATCTATTATTATCTATTCCAAGAACTGGTGCGATAGCATCTGTTAAGTTAGATAATTTTTTATTATTATCAAGAATATTTAAAATACTATTACTTATATAAGGAATATTCTTTACATAATTTTTAATTTCATAATTAAGTTTTCTAAGATTGATTTCTTCATCTTCTTCACTAATTCTTATTTCTTCTATATCCTCTATAATTGATTCTAATACATCATTTGCATGATTTAAATTAAGATATTCACAAACATTAGCTCTTCTATCACCTTCTATGATAACTCTAGTTTTACCGTTTGGTAATTCCATTTTATGAGTTACCTTAGATATAACTCCAATGTGTGGCAGATCTTCTATTCGTGGTAAATCTTCACTATAATCTTTAGTACTTACTACAAGTAATTCATTATCATGAAACATCTCTGCAACATCAATAATATTTCTACTAATGTCATTATCAAATTCAAGTCTAATATCGTTATTAGGAAGCAAAATTAAACCTCTAAGTAAAATAACTGGTAGGTTCTTTTTTAACATATAACAAACACCTCCTAATAAATTGTGTTTATTATAGTATAAAAAAACAAAAAAGTCTATTA
>CAMNHZ010000046.1 GCA_946540075.1 uncultured Bacillota bacterium | reverse complement strand
TTAATTGCATCTTTTCTTGATAAATTTAATCTACCACGTTTATCGTATCCTAATGATTTTACTAAAATTTGATCTCCTACTTTAACAACATCACTAGTCTTTTCAACGCGTTCTTGTGCTAATTTAGATACGTGAACTAATCCTTCACATCCAGGCCATAATTCAACGAAGCATCCAAAGTCTTCTACTTTAACAACTTTACCAGAATATACTTTTCCATCTTCTACTTCTCTTACTATATCTTTAATCATATTAGCAGTTTTATCAATAATATCTTGATTACTATGATAAATAATTACTCTACCATCTTCTTCTAAATCAACTTTAACAGCATTACTATCAGTAACTGTCTCAACATTAGAAGCTTCTAAAATTATCTTAGTAATTGTATCTCCACCTTTACCAATAACATCTTTAATCTTACTAGGATCTATCTTAAATGTCATTGTCTTTGGTGCATATTTAGATACTTCTTTTCTTGGTTCTTTAATCTGCTTAGTAATAACATCAAGTATTTGTTTACGAGCCTTTTTAGCTTGTTCTAATGCTTCTTTTAATACTTCTTTAGTTATTCCCTTTATTTTAATATCCATTTGAAGTGCACATATACCTTTTTCAGTACCTGCTACTTTAAAGTCCATATCACCTAAGTGATCTTCCATACCTTGAATATCTGTTAAAACTGTATAATCATCACCATCTGTAATAAGCCCCATTGCAATACCTGCTACTGGTGCTTTAATTGGTACACCTGCAGCCATTAAAGCCATACATCCTGCACATATACTTGCTTGAGATGATGATCCATTACTCTCTAATATTTCTGATACTACACGTACTGTATATGGGAATTCTTCTTCACTAGGCATAACTCTAAGTAAAGCCTTTTCTCCTAATGCACCATGTCCAATTTCTCTTCTACCTGGGGCACCATATCTTCCAGTTGAACCTACACTAAATTGTGGAAAATTATAATGTAACATAAATCTTTTTTCTTCTTCAATACTAACACCATCTAATATTTGATGTTCACCTAAAGCACCTAATGTTACTACGCCTAAAGCTTGAGTTTGTCCACGAGTAAATAGAGCCGATCCATGTGTACGAGGAAGTAAATCTATATCTGTACTAAGAGGTCTAATCTCATCCATCTTACGACCATCAACACGAGTATGTTCTTTTACAACTATTCGTCTAAAAATATTATATTCAATATCTTCAAGAACAAGTTTAACACCAGTAATTAATTTACGATAATCATCATCTTTTAATTTATCTTCATATTCATCTTGATATTTTTTAATTACTTCTTCTTTTACTGCATCAATTTCAGCATATTTTTCTAACTTATCTTTCTTAGAATGAAGTGCTTTATCTAATTTATCAGAAGCTAATTCTTTTACTTCTTCTTTTACCTCTTCTGGAATTTCAAGTACCTCATAATCCATTTTTTCTAAACCAATTTCTTTAATAATATCTTCTTGGAATTTACACAATTCTTTAACTGCTTCATGTCCAAACATAAGAGCATCTAGCATATCTTCTTCACTAGCTTCTGATGCACTACTTTCAACCATATTAATAGCATCTTTTGTACCTGCAACAGTTAAATCTATATCAGATAATTCTAATTGTTCAGTAGTTGGATTAATTATAAACTCTCCATCAACACGCCCTACTTTAACAGCTGCGACTGGTCCATCAAATGGAATCTTACTTATAGAAGTACATAATGATGATCCAAATAAACCAGTAAGTTCTGGTGAATTATCTTGATCTACTGAAAGAACTGTATTTACAATTTGAACCTCGTTTTTAAATCCTTCTGGAAATAAAGGACGCATTGGACGATCAATCATACGAGCTGCTAATGTAGCATTATCAGTAGGTCTTCCTTCTCTTTTAATGAATCCTCCTGGGATTTTTCCAACTGAATATAGTTTTTCTTGATATAAAACCATTAGTGGAAAGAAATCAGCCAAAACATTAACATTATCTGATACTACTACCGTTGATAATACTACAGTATCACCATATCTAACAAGTACTGCTCCACTTGCTTGCTTAGCTAATTGCCCATGTTCAACTACAATTTTTCTCCCATGAAAATCTAATTCGAATGTTTTTTTCATACTTTTACCTCACTTTTATGTATAAATAAAGACACTAAAAACTAGTGCCTACTATTTTCAATTATTTTCTTAGTCCTAAATCTTTAACGATTTTACGATATCTATTTGGATCTTCCTTGATCAAATAGTTAAGTAAACTACGTCTTCTAGCAACTTTCTTTAAAAGTCCTCTTCTTGTATGATAATCATGTTTGTGTTCTTTTAAATGTTCAGTTAAATTACTAATTTCTTCACTTAATATAGCAATTTGAACTTCTGAAGAACCAGTATCATTTTTACCTTTACCATACTTTTTAACTAATTCAGCTTTTCTTTCTTTTGTAAGTGCCATCTTAAATTTCTCCTTTCTTAATAATTCGCTTGAACTGAGATTAAAGTCGGAGTGTCTAAAATCCAAGAACAAGTACACATATAATATACACTATAATTATATTAAAATCAAGTTTTTAATATATTTTTTATAAATAATTACTACTTCAATACAGTAGTAATTTTTATATTTAAATAATTTGGCTTATTATAGGTTAATTTTTGTTTATCTAATAACTTAAAACTATCATTATATATTTCTTTAACATATGAATTATTACTTTCTATTTTTACTTTTTCTAAACTATCAATTGATGTAGATAGAAGTATTCTTATAATATCTTTTAATTCTGTATCAATATTATCTAAGTCTAATTTTTCTAAATCAATTGTTTTTTCTTCTACTATAACATCATAATCATAATCTTGATATAATCTTTCATACATATCTGTTATTATCTTATACATATCTGAATCAATAGTCTTCTTTAATTCCAATATATCACCATATGATTTACAATTTAATAATTTAGCAAAATAATACATTTCTTTTACTTTATTTCTAGTCACTATATCACCTCCATCGTGATATTAGCAACATTATAAAGTTTAAACAAATAGCAAAATTATTTATATAACGAATATATTTAGTCTATTTTTAACTAATATTAATTATTATATCAATATTTAAACTAACATTTTCCATGGTTTCAGAAAATCTGGATTCTTATCATATTTTTTATATAGTGCGAGTAGATTACCATTTTGATCTAAAAATAGTACTTCTTCTTCATTATAAATATTTGGAATAATACTACCATTTTTTATTTTGTTTTCTAATTTAGTATCAGTAGTAACTTGCTTATAGTTAGTTAAAGCTAATTTAGTATCCATCATCTTAATATTATTATTCTTTATATCATCTAATGATATTGCATCAGAGATAGAAAAATCACCTACTCTTGTTCTTATAAGAGATGTCATACATCCATAAGTATTTAAAGATTTTCCTATATCTCTTATTAAACTTCTAATATATGTACCCTTACTTACTCTAGTTTTTATCTTAAAATAAGTTTTATTATCTTTGTATACTACATCACCAATTAACTTAATATCATAAATAGTTACTTCCTTTTTAGGTAATTTAACTTCTTTATTGTTTCTTGCATATTCGTATAGTTTCTTACCTTTTACTTTTACAGCAGAATATACAGGTACTTCTTGATCATATGTTTTTATATAACTATCTAAGACATTAACAATATCTTCTTTTGATATATTTATATCTTCTTCATTTAATATATTACCAGTTATATCTAATGTATCCGTATTTACACCAAGACATACTTCAGCAATATATTCTTTATCATGATCCATTAATATTTCTACTAGTTTAGTTGCTTTCCCCACACATATAACAAGTACTCCTGTCGCCATTGGATCCAAAGTACCAGTATGACCTACTTTTTTAGTTTTAAGCACTTTAGATACTATATTTACTATATCTCTACTAGTATAATTTTCCTCTTTATTTACAACAATTATTCCATTCATATTATCACCGTTTAATCATTATTTTTTAAATAATAATGTCTAATTGGTTTTAAATTATCATCTAATTCATAACAGATTGGATTACCTGTTTCAATTTCTAAATTCATTATTTCATTATTATTTAAATCATCTAAATATTTTATTAAACCTCTTAAACTATTACCATGCGCAACAATAATTACTTTTTTATCATTTAATAAATCTTTTTTTATATCACTATTCCAGTATTCTAATACTCTATTAATTGTATCAATAAGATTTTCAGTTCTAGGTAAATCTTCTCTTTTAATATCTTTATATTTTTCATCATTCCCAGGATATCTAGGATCAGTTATATCAAGTATTGGAGGTCTAACATCAGAGCTTCTACGCCATAATTTAACTTGTTCATCTCCGTATTTAATTCTTGTTTCATCTTTATTTAATCCTTGTAATGCTCCATAATGTCTTTCATTTAATTTATAACTATATTTTATTTCAATGTTTTCTTCATCTAATTCTTTCAAAATATATTTTAATGTATCATTAGCTCTTTTTAAAACAGATGTATAAGCAACATCAAAAGTAAAACCTTTTTCTTTTAATACTTTTCCAGCATCGATAGCTTCTTTAATACCATTTGAAGAAAGTTCTACATCTGTCCACCCAGTAAATTTATTTTCTAAATTCCAAACACTTTGACCATGTCTTACTAAAACTAATTTAATCATAGTATCACCTTTCTATATTACCCTTTAATTATAACATAAAAATAACTAATGATTATTATACATTAGTTATTTCTTTCTAACTCTTTGCTTTTTTTCACAATAATTATATATTCCAAATGCAGTTAGTCCATTACCTAATCCAACTATGTATGGAATAATTGGGTTATAATTATTGTCTACTTTCTGACCTTTTATATTAGTATTATACATTATAACGTTAGATTGTTTTTTTGTAGTCATATCATTGATATCACATTCTTCATTATAATTCTCATAATATATTTCATCAACATCAGAAAATACATATTCATAAAAATCATCAGTAAACATATAATCATTATTCTCTCTATATTCACTTAAATAATAATTATAATAATAATCTTTATCTAAATTTGTTAAATCAACATATTTAAGTTTCCCATCTACTTTAACAATATTCCACGCATGCTTAACATTTTCAAAACTTAATTGCCCCTTCATTGTATATACTTCAAGACCTACATAATGTGCGAGTGTGGTAAATAAATCACTATAATTTATACAAATACCATCTGTTTCATTATTAATACCATCTCTAAGTACACTCGATATAGAATTAACATTATAATTATATACTTTTTTATAAACAGAACTTTCTTTTCTTATTGAACCATATTCATTAATATGATTACTAACCATTTGATCATATTTAATATGATTAGTTATATAGGTGATTATCTTTAATAGTTTTATTTTCTCACTATCAGCTTCTTTAATATCAATTAAATCAATAATTTTTTCAAAATCCCCATATTCGTTTTTAAATATATTATTTAATGACTTTTCTAAAAAAGATGTCTTATAATTTTTCAAATATGTAAGTAACATTACTTTATTTACTTCATCAGGTTTAAAATTTTCAAAAAACACTTTAATATTTTTGCTTTTAAATCTATTTAAATCAAATCCTTCACTAAAATATGGATAAATATCATCAACGTCAAAATATAAGTTAATATCTTTTACACTATTTTTATTTATATCATCTATATTTTGGTCTGTTAATCTTTGTGAGCTATATATTTTTAAACTATTTAGTTTATTAAAATATTTTAAAAATGATATGTTCTTATTCGCTCTCATATCTAATTCAAATTCTTCTACATTAGATAATAATTTATCAGTTATATTCTTATCTTCATAAGAAGTATTATTCTTATGCTTTCTTGTTTCAATTTTACCTATTTTAGCTAGATTATTTCTTGCATCATTACTTACTTCTACTACTACAGGATCTGATTTCTTTTGTAATAATAATCGTGTTGCTCCTCCGGATAAGATTGATATTCCTACAAATACTTTTATTCCTATCTTTTTTGTGTGTTTCATGATATTCACATCCCTTTTTAACGATGTTTATTATAGATATTTATCAAGAGCGTGTCAAATTAATATTTATATTAATTTACTTTATTAATTTTAT
>CAMNHZ010000045.1 GCA_946540075.1 uncultured Bacillota bacterium | reverse complement strand
TTAATTATATAAATTAGGTTTATAAAAGTATAAAAATAGTGTATAATATATGGAGTAAGAATAAGATAGGGCTTAGGGTGATATAATGAGTACTTTAACACAAGAAGAATTACATACTATAGATGCTTATTTTAGAGCTTGTAATTATTTGTCAGTTGGACAACTATATTTACGTAATAATCCATTATTAAGAAAGCCACTTGAATTAAGTGATATAAAAGCTAATATAGTTGGACATTGGGGAACAGTTCCTGGACAAAACTTTATATATACACATTTAAATAGAGTTATTAATAAGTATGATTTAGATATGATTTATATTTCAGGACCAGGACATGGAGGAAATGCGATTGTTTCTAATGTATATTTAGAGGGTACATATAGTGAGTTTTATCCTAATATTACTGAAGATGAACAAGGAATGAAAAAATTATTTAAGCAATTTTCTTTTCCTGGAGGTATATCTTCACATGTCGCACCAGAAACACCTGGATCAATAAATGAGGGCGGAGAATTAGGATATAGTTTATCTCATGCTTTAGGGGCAGCTTTAGATAATCCTGATTTAATTGTATCGTGTGTAGTAGGAGATGGAGAGGCAGAAACAGGCCCACTCGCAACATCTTGGCACATTAATAAATTTATTAATCCTAAAACAGATGGAGCAGTACTTCCTATTCTTCATTTAAATGGATATAAGATATCTAACCCTACAATTTTATCACGTATATCAAAATCAGAACTTGATTGTTTTTTGAAAGGTTGTGGATGGTATCCATATTATGTAGAAGGTGATGATGCATTAAAAATGCATGAACTTATGGCTTCTACTATGGATATTGTTATTGAAAGAATAAAAAAGATTCAAGAAAAAGCTCGTATTAATGGAGAAGAAAAAAGACAATTATGGCCAATGATTGTTCTTCGTACACCAAAGGGATGGACAGGTCCTAAAGAAGTTGATAATAATAAAGTTGAAGGAAGTTTTAGATCACATCAAGTACCAATATTAGTCGATGATAAACATGTTGATAATTTAAAAGTCTTAGAAAACTGGTTAAAAAGTTATCATCCAGAGGAATTGTTTGATGAAGATGGTAAATTAAAACCTGAATTAAAGAATTTTGCTCCTAAAGGATTAAAAAGAATGGGATCTAATCCACATGCTAATGGGGGGTTATTACTTAAAGAATTAAGATTACCTGATTTTAGAGATTACAGTGTTAAGATGGATAAACCTGGCAGTGTTTTAAAACAAGATATGATGGAATTAGGTAGCTTCATTAGAGATATTATAAAATTAAATGATAGTAATTCTAACTTCCGTATTTTTGGACCTGATGAAGCGTTATCTAATAGACTTAATCATATGTTTGAAGATACTAATAGACAATGGTTATTACCAACAAATAGTAATGATGAGTTTTTAGCGCGAAGTGGTAGAGTAATGGATTCAATGTTATCTGAACATTTATGTGAAGGTGTATTAGAAGGTTATTTATTAACAGGTAGACATGGATTCTTCCATAGTTATGAAGCATTTATAAGAATAGTTGATTCAATGACAAGTCAACATGCTAAATGGTTAAAAGTAGTAAAGAAAATACCATGGAGAAGATCTATATCATCACTTAACTATGTTTTAACATCTCATATATGGCAACAAGACCATAATGGATATACTCATCAAGATCCTGGTTTCTTAAATCATTTAGCAACTAAAAAAGCAGATATAACAAGAATATATTTACCACCAGATACCAATTGTTTATTATCTTGTTTCAATCATTGTATAACTACTAAAGATTATATTAATGTCATAATAGCTAGTAAACATCCTCGTCCACAATGGTTAAACATAGATGATGCAATTATTCATTGTACAAAAGGACTAGGTATTTGGAAATGGGCAAGTAATGATAATGGAAAAGAAACTGATATAGTTATGGCTTGTGCTGGAGATACTCCAACATTGGAAACACTTGCTGCTACTAAAATATTAAGAGAAAACTTCCCAGAATTAAAGATTAGGGTAGTAAATGTAGTAGATTTAATGAAATTAGAATCAAATTTACATCATCCACATGGACTTACTAATAATGAATATAATGAAATATTTACAAAAGATAAACCAATTATATTTGCTTTCCACGGATATCCAAGTTTAATAAGACAATTAATATATACTAGAGAAAATAAAAATATTGATATTCATGGTTATCAAGAGGAAGGAACTATTACGACACCATTTGATATGCGTGTTCAAAATGAGATTGATAGATTCCACTTGGTTATGAGTGCACTAAATAAACTTCCACAATTAGGTAATAGAAGATCAACTTTATATCAAGAATGTATGGATAAACTTATTAAACATAAAGAATATATTAAAGAGTATGGACAAGACATGGAAGAGGTAAGAAACTGGACATGGGAATAGATATTAAGAGATGATTTATCATCTCTTTTGTGTTATTTCATAAATTGACAATTATGATAGTGTGTGCTATTATAAACTCACTAAAGAAAGGTCGTATGGATATGATTAAAACATATTTAGAATTAAAGGAACAATTAGAAAGTTATGAAGGTATATTAGATCCTCGTATTATCAAATATTTTAATGATTTGATTGACTTAAAATACTCTGTACTTAGAGAAGATAAGATAGATAATAAAATTCGTAAAGTATTATTGAATCTTGGTATTTATACAGATATAAGAAGATTTAATATATACGAAGGTGCGATGAAGATATTTAAAGGAAATGAAAACAAGTATAAATTAAAAATAGTTTCAAAAGGTATTTTCAAAGATGATATAGTTGTTAAGGGTGTTATTGATAATAAAACTTTTGATATATGGCAATATTATCCTGGTACAAGTGTTCATCGTGATTCAGTTTGTTTATATAATGTTGAAAAAGATGATGAGGTATATAAAAACAAAACTAGCGAAATAGAAAATAAAATAAATATGATAATTGATTCAGCAAGCGATGACTTAAATCGTATAAAATGTATGAGTTATATTAAAAAAATGAAACAAAAAGAAACTTTAGAAAAGCAAAAAGAAAATTTAATTGAACGAAAAGATTTATGCGATGATGATAAGTATGCTGCTGAAGTTATGAATTATTATACTAATTTATTTATAAATGAATATGGTATAGATGCTATGACTGAGAATGATAAAAAAATATATTGTTCTCAAGACAAACTACCAGAAAAAGAATTTATAAAGGAATATCCAGATACTATAGTTAAGAAAAGAACTTTTTATCGTTAAATTTTAGGCTTGATTAAACATAAAATGTGTGTTTTTAAGAAGAAAATACACATTTTTTTAAAGAAATTTATAATAATATTATAAATTATTAAAAATATGGTATAATATGCAGTACTTAGGGGGATATCATGAAAAAAGATAAGATATTAACAAAGAAAGAATTAAAAGAAAAACTAAAAAAATATGAAGGTATATTAAGTCCTAGTATCATAGAATATCTTAATGATTTAATTGACTTAAAATACTCTGTACTTAGAGAAGATAAGATTGATAATAAAACTCGTCATATGGTATCTAATATTGATATTTGCAATGATATAATTAATTTTAATATATATGAAGGTGCGATGAAGATATTTAGTAATAATAAAAATAAATATAAATTACAAGTATTCTCAAAAGATTCTAAGATGAAAACTTATTTATCTGTTAAAGGACTTATTAATAATGAAGTATTTGATGTATTCTCATATTATGATGGAAATATTAATTTATATAGTTTTGAAGAAAATGATAGTTATTGGCAAGATAAAATTAATGAATTAGAATTTAAAATAAAAAGAATTGATGAATCAATAAAAGAAGAATTACCTGAAAGGAAATATGAAGATTATATTAAACGTAAGAGAATAAAAAAAATGTTTGAACGTGAAATAGAATTTATTAAAAATAGAGGAGATTTAAGTGAAAATGATAAGTATATTGCTGAAGTTATGAATTATTATGCTGATATATTTTTAAATGAATATGGTATAGATAATATGGATGAAAATGAATGTACTAATCCATCACCAACACTATTACCTGAAAAAGAATTTATAAAAGATTATTCAAAGATTAAAGTTAGAAAAAAGACTTATTATTTTTAAATGATTATCATATTGATTGATAATCTTTTTAAATGTGCTATAATCAAGAAAGAAAGTATGGATAGAGGTGGATTATGAAAAAACCAGAATTACTTGCCCCTGTTGGTAATATTAAATGTTTGAAAGCTGCTATTATGGCAGGATGTGATGCAGTTTATCTTGCTGGTAATAAATATGGTGCACGAGCTTTCGCAACTAATTTTACTGATGATGAATTAATAGAAGCAATAAAATATGCTCATTTATATGGAGTAAAAGTATATGTAACAGTAAATACATTGATTTATGAAAGAGAAGTAGATGATTTTATAAATTATATTGATTTTCTTCATAGAAATAATGTTGATGCTATTTTAATTCAAGATATTGGAATGATGCATTTAATAAGAAATATATTCCCTAATTTAGAAGTCCATGCTTCAACTCAAATGCATATTCATAATATAGAAGGAGTAAGACTCGCAAAAGAATTAGGTTTAAATCGAGTTGTATTAGCCCGTGAAACAAGTATTGATGATATAAAAAGAATTAAAAAAGAAGGTATAGAAATTGAAATATTTACTCATGGTGCTTTATGTGTAAGTTACTCAGGTCAATGTTTAATGAGTTCAATGATAGGTGGAAGAAGTGCCAATAGAGGACAGTGTGCTGGTTCATGTAGACTTATTTATGATGTTATTGATCAAAATAATAATAAACTAAATAAAGATAAAAAATACCCACTTAGTTTAAAAGATTTAAATACTCTTGAAAGTGTTGGAGAACTTATAGAATTAGGTGTTGATAGTTTAAAAATAGAAGGTAGAATGAAGAGAAGTGAATATGTTTATCTTGTAATATCATTATATAGAAAAGCTATTGATTCATATATAGAAAAAGGTTATGTTGATATAACAAAAGAAGAACTTAAAGAGTTAAAAGTTTTATATAATCGTTATTTTACTAAAGGATTTTTATTTAATGAAGAAGGTAAAAATATTGTAAATGGTTATAGACCTAATCATATGGGAATTGAAATAGGTAAAGTAATTGATGTTTATCATGATAAAGTTAAAATATTATTAAAGGATAAAGTTAGTATTAATGATGGAATTAGAATTATTGGAAATCCTGATGTAGGATTTAATTTAAATGTATTTAAATTAAATAATAATATTGTAAAAAAAGCTAAGGCTAAAGATATTATAGAAGTAAGAATTAAAGGTAAAGTACAAAAAGGAAGTATTGTAGTAAAAACAACTGACTATTTAAGTATTAATAATATAGATAAAAAGATAAAGGAAAGCCTAAGAAAAGTAAGTATTAATGGAACATTAATTATAAAGGAAAATAAACAAATTAAATTAAAATTATCAGATGGAATTAATACTGTTTTAGTAGAGAGTGATAATATAATAGAAAAAGCTAATAAAGTAAGTACTGAAAAAGATAGGATAATAAAACAAATATCTAAATTAGGAGATACAATATATAAATTTAATAGTTTGGATATAGATATGGATAATAATTTATTTGTTCCGATAAAGATATTAAATGATTTAAGAAGAAATGCCATAGAAAGGTTAAATAAGAAAAGATTATATAAAACTAATTATAAGAAAGTAGAGTATAAACCAAAAAAATTACATATAAAGAAAACTAATACAACTAATGTAAAAATAAGTGATATAGAATCTTATAACAAGATAGATAAGGATAAATATGATTATATATATGTAGATGATGAGTTACTATATGATAAATTAAAATCAGATAATAAAGTTATATTGAATTTAGATAATGTTATTATCAATCATAAAGAATATAATAATCATATGCTGATTTCAGAACTTGGTAGTATACATAAGTATAATGATTTTGATACTGATTATACCTTTAATGTTGTAAATTCTTATAGTGTTTATTTGTTACATAGTTTTGGTTCTAAGAAAGTAACATTATCTTATGAATTAGATCAATATGATATTAAAGATATTATAGATGGTTATAAAAAACATTATAATGAAGAAGCTAATTTAGAAATAATAGTTAACACTTATCCAAGATTAATGACTTCAAAATATAATTTATATGATACATATAAAACTAATAGTATTTATTTAAAAGATAAATTTAATAATAAATATAAAGTAATAAATAAGAATGGATTAATGTA
>CAMNHZ010000044.1 GCA_946540075.1 uncultured Bacillota bacterium | reverse complement strand
ATGGGGCGAATAGTGGGGATCGAACCCACGCATGTCGGAACCACAATCCGATGTGTTAACCACTTCACCATATTCGCCAAATGACATATAGTATTTTAACAGATTTTTCAACTTTTTGCAATACCTAATTAAAAATAGATTAATACCCATACACTATTTAACTATATTCATAATATAGAGTGAAGGTGATAATGTGAATAATTATAATTATTTAGATGATTATAACAACAGGCAAAATATTGATTACGATTGGGCATTTAGTTTTGATAATAACTACAATCCTACCAATGATGTATATGAGATTAATCATGATTTATATAGACCCTATGATGGTTATATAAGAGGGAATTTATTTAAAAATTTATATTCTAAATATAAATTAAATCAACCTCTTAAAGTAAACGCTGGAAATGAACAAGCAGAATTATTGATATATATTGATGCGCTTAGTTTTGCAGCTCACGAGTTAAATTTATACCTTGATATATTTCCAAACGATACTGAAATGATAAAAAAATTTAACGAATATCGTAAAGAAGTCAATAAGGCTATGGGAAGTTATGAACAGAAATATGGCCCTTTATTTGTAAATAGTAGTGCATCTGATAATACCCCTTGGGCATGGAATAGTAAAAGCCCTTGGCCATGGGATAAGGAGGATTAATTATGTGGATATATCAGAAAAAATTACAATATCCTGTTAATATTAGAAAACGTGACTTAAAAATGGCTAAGTATCTTGTTACACAATATGGTGGTCCTTACGGAGAATTAGCTGCAGCGTTTAAATATCTTAACCAACGCTATACAATGCCTGATGATCGTGGAAAAGCCTTACTAACTGATATCGGAACCGAAGAACTTGCTCACGTTGAAATTATTTGTACAATGATTTATCAACTTACTAAAGGTGCAACACTTGATGAATTGAAAGAAGCTGGGCTTGATAAACACTATGCACAATTTGGAATGGATTTGTTCCCAACTGATGTTGAAGGTATACCATTTTCTGCTGCATATCTTCAGGCTAATGGGGATCCAATTACCAACTTGGAAACTGATATGGCATCTGAACAACAAGCTCGTTCTACATATGAACATTTAATGGATTTAACCGATGATTTAGATATACTTGGGCCACTTTCTTTCTTAAGACAACGTGAAATTATCCATTATGAAAGATTTAAGGAATTAAGAGATTATTATCTTAGCAAAAAAATAAATCACAATAATAAAGATCGTTAACATTAACGATCTTTATTTATATTATAATAATATTCTAATAAATCTTTTGAATAATTAGTTATTTTACCACTTGGTAAAATTAGCATTCTATCTACACCGACACTTTCAACAAAAGATGGATTATGACTTACCATTATAATGGAACCCTCATAATTATTAAAATTTTCTCCAATAATTTTTTGTGTATCAGGATCTAAGTGGTTTGTTGGTTCATCTAATAGTAATAGATTCCCTTGTTGTAACATTACCTTACACAATGCGATTCGTGCCTTCTCTCCTGGTGACAAAACAGATACTTTTTTAAATACTTCGTCACCATGAAATAAAAAACTACCTAATATTGTTCTTATCTCTTTACTACCATAATTATTATTATCAACATTTTCAAGAATTGTTTTATTAACATCTAATAATTCTTGTTCTTGTGCATAATAAGCAATATCTGTTTTATTTCCATACCAAATATTACCTTCTAATGCCTTCAATTCTTTAACTAATAACTTTATAAGAGTTGATTTACCAACACCATTTTCACCAACTATTAAAAATCGTTCATTATTATTTATTAAAAACGATAAATTCTTAAATAATAGTTTGTTTTCATCATATCCAAAACTTATATTGTTAACCTTTAATGGTATTTTGGATCCTAATCTTTTTGGTTTTATATTCAATTTAACTCGCTTATATTCTTTGTCTTTTTTTATCATATTTTTTTCTAATTTAGCCAATGCTTTTTCACGACTTTGTGCCATTTTCTTTCGCTTACCGCTAGAATTAGAATACTTTAACACAACATCTTTTAGCTTATCGTATTCTTTTTTCTCTTGTTCTATATGTCTTTCTTTTATAATCTTTTCTTTTTGAGACTTCTTTAAGTAAGTTGTGTAATTACCACTATATACTTTTATTTCGTGATCAATCTTGTTTAAATACATTATTTTATTTGTTATTTGATCCAGAAATTCAACATCATGAGAAATCACCAGTATAGTCCCACGATACTTTTTTAAATAATTTATTATATAATCACGGGTACTATAGTCTAAATGATTTGTTGGTTCATCCAACAATAGTATTTCTGGATTCGAATAAAGAAGATGAGCAAATGCTATTTTCGATTTTTGTCCTCCTGACAAATCATTTAATTTCATATCAAGTAAAGATGTATCTATTTTCATATCTTCTATTATTTCAAATAAAATATTTTCAGCATTATATACATCATAATACTCTAATAAACTTTGTGTTTTATCGATTTTTTTAAATATTCTCTTTTGATCTTTTTCATCACATACCGCTACTTCTTCATACAATTTTTTCAATTCAGTTTCTAATTTTTCGATTGGTCGTGCATTCATTAAATATTCAAATACTGTAATATTTTTGTTTTCAAGTACTATTTCTTGAGGTAAATAACCTATTCGTTTTGTTTTACTTATTATTATCTTACCAGAATCTAATTCTTGATCCTTCATTATAACTTTAAATAATGTCGTTTTTCCAGCTCCATTTACACCTACTAACCCTACTTTATCATTTTCATTTATTATAAAGTTAGCATCTTTATAAATCGTTTCTGTTCCAAACATCAAGTTTAAATTCTCACCTCTCACTGTTATTCACCTCCAATTCATTTTTAAGCGACTAATGTGATTTTACCACATATTTCGTTTATTTTAAACACAAATTATCATTATATATTAAAAACAGGATAACTATAATTATCCTGTTTTAGTATTATACACCAACACTTTTTGTCTCAGGTAGTATTGATCCTCCGTCAATACGAATTTCTGTTCCTGTTATATAATTTGATAAGTCACTTGATAAAAATGCAACTAAATTACCTAATTCTTCAATTGTTCCAAGACGTTTCATTGGAATACCAGCTGCTATACCTTCAATTACTGATTCTGGATTTGATTGATCTGTATCACGAGCAATACCTTCTACCATAGGTGTCATAATATAACCTGGAAGTACAGCATTTACAGTTATATTATTTTCAGCCAATTCCATCGCTAATGATTTTGTAAATCCAATCAAAGCTGCCTTTGTTGTCGCATAAGCTACTTCACCTGAATCTGCAACCATAGGTCCTGTAACACTTGATAAGTTTACAATCTTCCCATAGTTTTTTTCTAACATATATGGTACTACTGCTTTTGTAACATTCCAAGTACCTTTGATATTAACATCAAAATGAAAATCTCTTATTTCGTCAGTCATATCAACAAATTTAACAAGTTTAGCAACTCCGGCATTATTAACAAGTATATCTATTTTGTTATATCTTTTAATTATGTCTGCAACTACTGCATCAACCATTCGTTTATCTGCTATATCCACATTGTACCCGATTACATTATATCCTTTTGCAGTTAAATCTCCTAATGTATTGGCTAGTTTTTCAGATTTATCCATAATAACTACTGTAGCTTTATTTTTAGCAAGTACTGAAACAGCACCTAGGCCATTACCCATAGCACCACCTGTAACTACTGCTACTTTACCTTCAAAATTCATAATTACCCCTCCTATTATCATATCTAATATATATATTAGCACATTTTTAAATCAAAATAAATACTAAAAATAATAGTATTAGTTATTTTCTAATACTATTATTAATAATTAATTATTTTGTTTTCTTTGCATCATTCTTTTTACGAAGCTCTGTATTTAGTATTTTCTTTCTTAAGCGGAAACTCTTTGGCGTTACTTCTACTAATTCATCACTATTTATATAATCTAAACATGTTTCTAATGACATAGCTCTTGGTCGTTTTAATACAACTGTATGATCACTTCCAGCAGCACGCGTATTAGTAAGTTTTTTACCTTTTACTACATTAACAGCTAAATCATTGTCGTGATTATTTTCACCAACAATCATCCCTTCATAAACATCTACTCCTGGTTCAATAAACATTGTTCCACGATCTTCTAATGCACCTAATGCGTAAGCAGTTGATTTACCATTTTCCATTGAAACTAGTACACCAAGTTTTCGTTCTCCTACTTGACCTGATGCCATCTTACGATATTCTTTAAAAGTATGATTTATCATTCCATATCCTTTAGTCATAGTCATAAATTCTGTTGAAAAACCTATTAATCCACGTGATGGGATTGTATAATTTAGTCTTGCTTGACCATCACTATTTGCCATATTTTCTAGTATACCTTCACGACTACCTAAAGCAGTAATAACATTACCTACGTAATCCTCTGGTACATCAATTTGAACATCTTCATATGGTTCACATTTTACACCATCTATTTCTTTTATAATTACTTCTGGTTTTGAAACTTGAAGTTCAAATCCTTCACGACGCATATTTTCAATTAGTATTGATAAATGAAGTTCACCTCGACCAGAAACTATAAATGATTCTGAATCATTTGGTTCTATTTTTAATGATACATCTCGTTCTGTTTCTTTTCTTAATCTTTCTTCAATCTTACGAGCAGTTAAAATTTCTCCTTCTCTTCCTACAAATGGTGATGTATTAACACCAAATGTCATTTGTAAAGTTGGTTCATCAATTCTAAGAATTGGTAAAGCTTCTTCGTGTCCGATTTCACATACTGTTTCTCCAACATTTATATCAGGAAGACCAGCAATTGCGATAATATCTCCAGCCTCTGCTTCTTCTACTTCTACACGTTTTAATCCTATATAACCAAAAATTTTCTGAATTCTAAATTGTTTTGTAGTTCCATCTAATCGCATACAAGTTACCATTTGATTAACTTTGATTTTTCCTCTTTTTACTACACCAATTCCAATACGACCAACAAAATCATTATAATCAAGTAATGCTGGTTGAAATTGTAAAGTACCTTCTATATCTACTTTAGGTGCTGGTATGTAATTTACTATCATATCTAAAATCGGATCCATAGTTTCTTCTTGAGTTGATAAATCTGGAGATAAACTAGATGTACCATTTATTGCAGATGCATAGATTACTGGGAAATCAATCTGACTTTCATCTGCACCTAATTCTATAAATAAATCTAATACTTCATCTACTACTTTTTCTGGTCTTGCAGTATCTTTATCAATTTTATTTACTACTACAATTGGAATTACTCCAGCTTCTAATGCCTTTTTAAGAACAAATCTTGTTTGAGGCATAGTACCTTCGTATGCATCTACAACAAGAAGTACTCCATCAACCATATTCATAATACGTTCTACTTCTCCACCGAAATCTGCGTGTCCTGGAGTATCTAAAATATTTATACGGCATCCTTTATAATCTACTGCTGTTGTTTTTGCTAAAATTGTAATACCACGTTCTCTTTCAATATCATTTGAATCCATTGCTCTTTCCATTACTTGCTCGTTATCACGGAATGTTCCAGACATTTGTAATAATTTATCAAGTAAAGTTGTTTTACCATGGTCTACATGGGCGATTACTGCAACATTTCTTATATTTTTCATAAAAAAAAACACTTCCTTTTTTCCTCTGGTATTATAACACATATTATTTAATAAAGTAAAGTATTAAAACAAATAATAGTTTTATTAACTATACAATTTTTGTTTTAGATAAATTTTTTATATTTTATTAGTTTCTTACTTTATTATATAGTATAATGTAGATGAGGTAAAAAATATGAAAAAATATATTATATTAGTTTTAACACTATTACTTTTTTGTAATATGAATGTTTATGCAAATGAGAGTATAAATGTTAGTCTTTATCAATGTGTTGATGGGGATACTGCTAAATTTAAGTATAATAACGATGTTATAACGGCAAGATTTTTAGGAATTGATACACCAGAAACACAGCATCCTACTAAAGGTGAAGAACCATGGGGAAAAGAAGCTAGCAATTACACATGTAAATCTTTAACTAATTCAAAAAATATAAAATTAGAATATGATGATGGTTCCAGCAAAACCGATAAGTATAATCGGCATCTTGTCTGGGTGTTTATAGACGGAAAATTATTACAAAATGAACTAGTCAATTTAGGTTATGCTAAAGTTGCATATATATATGGTGATTACAAATATACTGATAAATTATATGAAACTCAGGAAATTGCTATTGAGGATAAAGTAGGTCTTTGGGGAGATTCAAAACCTCTATACAAACAAAAAAAGCAAAGCAAAGATATTAAGAAAAACTCTGAAGATTTGTCCTATAAAGAATTAATTATAA
>CAMNHZ010000043.1 GCA_946540075.1 uncultured Bacillota bacterium | reverse complement strand
TAATACATCTACAAAACCTACAAGTAGTTGTAATAAAACAAAGAATTTAACATTAAATTTAATGGCTGCTGATTCTGCTGCAAAAACAAAAGATGGAATTACAAATCAAAACCCTGGAATAAAGTTTAAATGGATATTTGTTGATCAATGTCCAAGTACTTCTGCTGACTCTGGAACTGTATGTAGTACTTCAGTTCCTGATGGTTCTAACGTTTCTGCTTGTGATGTTGTAACAATAACAGTTGTAAAATAAAATACTTAGAATTATCTAAGTATTTTTTTTTGCATAATAAAACCTAATTAAGTATTAAACTCAATTAGGTTTTTTATTATTTTACAATCATTTCGATACGACTACCACGATTATAATTAATTATAAATGAGTATTCTTTATTATTTATTGTTGCTTTGACATCTGATAGAGACCTACTTAATCTTTCAGTCATCTCAAATATATCAGTTATATTTGAAGTTGTAGTTATATAAATAACATACTCACCTTTAGGAATATCAGATAAATCAATTGTTGCTTCATACCAAGCTCTAGTCTTATCTAAGTTATCAGGAACTGGAAGTGCGACTTTATAATTACCATTAGTAATACTTCCTAAGTTCTTAGTATACGTTTCATAAGTATCTTTATTTTCAAAGATAATGCTTCTTGATACATTACTTGATGGACTTAGGTTCATTCCATATGAATAACTACATCCTTTTAAATATAACTTATTATTGTTAAATTTAAAATTAATATACTTATCGTTTTGATTATATATATATGATCCTGATTTATTAGCTAGTAACTTATTTCTTACTTTTAGTTCTATAAAACTTTTTCTATTACTATAATTATTATTTATAACAATACCTTTATTCTTATCTTTAAAGCTTGTTGCTTGTGTTTTATATAACTTATTATTAATTACAAATTTAGAATAATACTTATCATTATAAGCATATAAATACATTCTATAATTTCCATTCTTTAATATACTTGTATCTATATTACCTTCATACCATGAATAAGTATAATCCCTACCATCAGGACTATATGCATTCTTTGTAATATCATTACGATTCTTAACACGATCTATCATTTGATAAGTAATCTTATTATTATCTAGATTTTCATAAGCTATCATATATTTTATATCAGTGGATAGATTATTATCTATTCCTACAATAGTTTGATATCCTTTTATCATTAATTTTCCATCTATTTCTTTTAAATAATCAAGATAGAAATTTCCATTTTTTAAAGTACGATAATCTTCAATAGTACCTTCTCTCCAGATTGCTTTATAAGTAGTGTTTTCACTAGCTTTTTGTAGAGTTGGAGTCCAT
The DNA here is from genome assembly GCA_946540075.1 of uncultured Bacillota bacterium. GTDB lineage: Bacteria > Bacillota_I > Bacilli_A > RF39 > UBA660 > CAMNHZ01. The sequence continues at coordinate 5,413 of CAMNHZ010000043.1, read as the reverse complement.
CCAGTAAATACATGATTATCTTTTGTTGGCATTTCTACATTTGGAATATCGTCTTCATTAACAGTAATAGTAACTGTCTCTTTGTTATTACTGAATACTCCTCCATCTGCATCAAACTTAATTTCATATGTTTTAACTTGTTCCCATTTAGCTTTATATGTAATGTTTGTTGTTACTGGAGTAATATTCTTATCCCATCCTGTAAATTTATAACCTTCTCTTGTTGGTGTTTCTATATTTGGAGTATTACCATATTCAACACTTATTACTTTAAGAGCAGTATTATCACTGAATACTCCACCATTAGCTTCAACTGTTACATTATATTTATTCTTAGTCCATACAGCATTATATGTAGTATTAGCAGTAGCAGAAGTTACATTCTTATCCCAACCATTAAATGTATAACCTTCTCTTGTTGGATTAGTAACTGAAGGAGTAGTTCCTTGACTAACAACTACCTTCTTATTAGTAGAATTGTCATCAAACTTACCACCATTAGCATTAAAGTTTATTTCAAAATTCTTATCAACTACTACTTGTCCATTCTTAAGAAGAAGATTAATATTAGATGAATGAATATAAGCATAATTATTATCAAAATTATAATTACCATTATCTTGTACTAATCCATTACGATTAGAAGTAATCGTAGGATCTGCTTGAATCTTATACCATTTAGTATTACCATTTATACTTTGACCATTAACTTCATCTAATATTATTACTGAATAATCATTATTAGTTCCTGTTTTATATAAAGCTGTTGAATTAGTATTAGGTTCTTTATAAATATTATAATTTGCATGTCCTGTCTTTATACCTAATGTCTTTGTTCCATAATCTTGAAGTCCATACATCTTATCAAAGGAATAATAATTAGAAGCTGCTTTCTCACCCCAATATGGGTCAGATGCATACTTTATATTAACACCACTTGTTTTTGTTCCTAAATGTCCACCATTATATCTTCCTGAATAATCTTTAGGATCCATATACCCTTCAGATATAAATCCCTTAGCATGATATATTATTGATTGAGCAACTGAAGAATACTTATTTGCACTAGTACCAGGATTTACATCGTAAGCACTATGTCCAAATAAATTATTCTTATTTATTGAGATATTACTTCTACCCCAACCACTTTCATTAATTGCTACTCCTAACATCATAAGAGCATTAACTCCATATGTATTTTGAGCATTAATAAAATTATTTTCTTCTCCATATAATTGAGATTGATTACTAGTTAAATTAGCTGTTGATGTTGGTTTAGCTGTATAACCTAACGTTTTAAAATAATTTGCTAAATCTTTAGCAGTATAATTTGTTTTACTACGATGTGATAAATAAACATAATAACTATAATATGGATTATCTTTGTTTACTGCATGAGTATGTACATTATTTACATAATCATCAGTCATATCTTTATACCCTTGTAAACTTTCTTGATAAAAATAATGCCCATCATAACTTAAATAGAATTTATTATTACTTAATCCAATATTATTAGGTCCAATAGCCATTGATGAAAACTTTGAACTATATACATTTCCTGAAATATAATGCCTTATATTACCATCTACTACTTTATATGATGATGTTTTATACTTATCATAACTAGCACTAGTACTCATATCAACTAATTTAACATCACCACTATTTACCCAACCTACAACACCAGATATCTTAAACTTAACCTTTCCATCTTTTTCACCTAAATAAATACCATCAGCTGCTACACTACCATTAATATATCCACTTTTACCAGTTTCATCTTCTATATAATTTGTATTAGCATTACCTTTGGTATTAAAATTAACCAACTTATAAGATATTGCTTGTACTTTTGTTGTACTTAAAATAAATAATAAACAACTAAATAATGTTATTATTAACAAATTATTTCTTTTTTTCATACAAGCATCACCTTCTCCCTTTTATACTATCATTTATATATATTCTATCAATTATAGTATAACAAGTATAAAATCAATTGTCTATTTAATAAAACATTATTTTTTACTACATTTACATTTTTTTACAAAAAAAAGAGAACCATAATCCTATGTGTTCTCTTTGTACTAATAACAGTACACTATTATATTATGCATAAAGCATATAATTATACCTATAATTTATCAATTATTTCATAAATACTATTTATCTTATTATTATGTACATCTAATATATCATGTTCTTTTATTACAATATATCCATCATAATAATTAATCATATCGATATCATTAATATTATCTCCAAAAACAATAACATCATTTTTAGATAGTTTCAATCTACTAGTAATTATATCAATAGCGGTTTTCTTAGAAACTTTTTTACTTGTTATATTAATCCATTTTGTACTTATATATCCGTGCAAAGATGGTACTTCTTTTAAGATGTTTTCAAAGTATTCTTCTACTACCTTTCTATCTTCAAAACTAGCAATTATAGCATTAGTATTATCATATTCATCATAATCAAGCAACTTATCACCATTTAAGCAATAAATGTTATTAACCTCTTCTAATTTTCTTAATTGATTTATAACATACTCACAACTTTCTTTATCTAGTAATTCTTTATAAATAACATTATCATTATTATCATAAATAATTGATCCATCAGTACATATTAAATAATCATAATCAACTCTTTTATCTAAATCTTCTTTTAAAAATGATAAATATCTTCCTGTTGCGATAACAATCTTGTTTCCTTTTTGTTTAAATTTATTTAATGCTTCAATATTTTTATTATAATCATCAGTATATAGCGTTCCATCAAAATCAGTTACTAATAATTTCATATATCATCACCATACCTAATAATACTATAACAATATATCTGATTTATAGCAAGAAAAAAGAGTTAAAACTCTTTTTTCAGTTACATCATATCTTCTAGTGTATTTGAAGCCTTATGTACCATCTTTTTAGCTTCATTCATCATTGGTTTATTATACTTCTGATATGTAACTACAGCTCCCATTCCAAGAGCCATCATAGCCATATCTCTAACACTTAGCTTCATAAAATCACCTTCCTACTAAAAAAATATGATTAGTATGTATAAATACATACACTATTATTATTAACTAATATTCCATATTTTTATACTAAGAAGTTATCTTTTCTATCAATTTATTCTTTAGATCAGTCTTTCTAACATATTCGTTATTATTCATAACAGCTCTAATAAAAGAATCACCTTCACCAATTATAATCAATTTCTTTTTAGCTCTAGTAACTCCTGTATAAACAAGTTTTCTATAAAGCATACGATAATACTCATGAGTAATTGGCATAACAACAACATCAAACTCACTACCTTGAGATTTATGAATCGTAATTACATAACCATGTTTTATCTTAATTAGATCTTTAGTTTCATACTTAACTATATTTCCATCAAAATCAATATATATTTCATTCTTACCTGATTTAGATATATTAGCCTTAACAATCCTATCAATCACACCAATATCACCATTAAATACATTATCATCTGGCATATTAACAAGTTGTAATACTTTATCATTTTCCCTATAATAAACATCACCATATTTAATCTCTTCTTTATCTATACTCCTTGGATTAAATACCTCTTGTAACTGTTTATTTAAATTATCAATACCATTTGTTCCCCTATACATTGGAGCCATAATCTGAAACTTTTTATAATCATAACCATGCTTTATTATCTGCATACACATCTTCTTTAAACTAGGTACAATCATCGTACTATCACACTCTAAAAAAGTATAATCATCTTTAGTTTCTTTAAAATATTCATTTATTTCGCCATCTTTTATCTCGCTCGCCAAAATATTTATATAAGAATTATCTCTTTGACGATATAATAAATCTAACTCAATTGTAAGAACCATATCACTTTCAATTAAATCTTTTAATACTTGACCTGGACCAACACTTGGAAGTTGGTTATAATCTCCTACTAATACTAACTTAATATTATCAGTTAATCCTTCAAATAAACTACCTAATAAATTAGTATCAATCATACTAACTTCATCTATTATTATTAGATGACTATTATCCTTATTATACTTATTAACTGCGAATTTATTAGTATCTTTATTCCATTTTAAAAATCTATGAATAGTAGTAGCAGGTAGTAGTGTTGCTTCAGTCATTCTCTTACTTGCTCTTCCTGTTGGAGCTAAAAGTGCGATTCTTTCTTCTAACTCTTTATCACTTAACTTATTTGCTTGTTTATATATTTCTGTAATAGCTTTAATAATAGTAGTCTTTCCTGTTCCCGGACCACCAGTTATTATTACAACATTATTAGTTAATGCCTTAATTATAGCTTCTCTTTGCTTATCGTTATAACTAATATCATTAATTTTTTCTAATTGTTCAATATACCTTTCAAGATTTTTATAATTACTATGAGGAAGTTTCTCTAATGTATCAATCTTATTAACAATTTCTTTTTCCGCCTTATATATATCATATAAATAATACTTTTCTCTTTGAATTTTAATCTTTTTAAATAATTTTAATTCTTCTAACATTGAATCAAATGTTATTTCATCAACATCATACTTTAAATATCTAGATACCTCAGTATGAATAGTCTCATAAGTTAAATAAGTATCACCATTATGATATGTTAAAGCTTGCATAATATAAAGTATACAGGCTTTAATTCTTCTTTCATCATTATCTTCAATATTTAGTTTATCTCTTAAACCTTCAATTTTCAAAAAAGTAATCTCATCAACATCATCAATTACTCTATATATATCATTCTCAATATTACTAATAGTATTCATCCTATATTTATTATAAATACTAAGTGCATCTTTCATTGCAAAACCTAATTCACTTAAATAAACAATAGTTTGGTGACTTTCTTCATATTTACTTAGTGTGTCAACTATACTCTTTGCTTTTTTAGAAGTCATTTTAGGTACCAATAACAAACAATCTTCTTCAGTTAATATTCTATCTAAAGTATTATCACCTAAAGTTTCTACAATACTTTTAGCAAGTTTTTCACCTACACCTTTAAATAAATTACTAGATAAAAATTCGATAATACCATCTTTATCTTCTGGTTTAACTCGTTCATATTCAGAAACTTGATACTGAAATCCGTATTTTGGGTGTTCTACACTTTCTCCATAAAATATATATGTATCATCCAATTTTAAATCAGCAAAATATCCAGTAAATGTAATAGTTTTATCAACGAAATCTTCTAACTCTTCATCATTAGTTTCTCTAACACGAAAAATACCGATAACATATCCCTTATCAGATTCAAATATATTTCTTCTATATGTTCCTTTAATAAATTTTTTCATGCTAATCACCACATTATTAATTTTACCATGAAAATAATTAAATACATAATATTTAAACTTTTAAGTAACTAA
>CAMNHZ010000042.1 GCA_946540075.1 uncultured Bacillota bacterium | reverse complement strand
AATATGCATTCTATGTCTATAGGTAATTTTACTAAATTATTAAACGCACTTGGTTATAAGTTAGAAATATTAAAAAAGGAGGAATGATTTTGAATAACAAATTAGAAACTTTAACAAATCTATTTGAAGGTAAAGAAATTCGAAGTATTTGGGATAAAGATAAGGAAGAATATTATTTTAGTGTAGTTGATGTAATTAGTGTTTTAGCAGAACCAAAGAATCCTAGAGATTATTGGTATCAATTAAAAAAACGTTTATCTGATGAAGAAAAATCTGAAGTGTCGACAAATTGTCGACAGTTGAAAATGAAAGCTCAAGATGGGAAAATGAGAAAAACTGACACCCTTGATACTGTAGGTATATTTAGACTTATTGAATCAGTTCCTTCACCTAAGGCAGAACCATTTAAAGTATGGTTAGCTAAGCTTGGTAGACAAAAAGTTGATGAAGTATTTGATCCATCCAAAGGTATTGATGAGATGATTGATTTTTATTTAAAAAAGGGTTATACATTGGAATGGATTGAAGTTAGAATTAAAGCGATTATTGATCGTAAAAGACTTACAAAAGTATGGCATGATAATGGTATTAGAGAAGGTAGTGAATATGCAATTCTTACTAATTCTATTTATAAAGAATGGTCTGGCATGACTGCATCAGAATATAAAGCATATAAAAACATAAGAAAAGAAAATCTTAGAGATAATATGTCTAGAATAGAAGAATTATTAACTGATTTAGGTGAATTAGCAGCTCATGATATTGCTGAAGCAGAACAACCAAAAGGATTAAAAGAAAATATTAAAACAGCTAAACGTGGTGGTAAAGTAGCAAAAGATGCTAGGGATTCTTACGAGAAGGCTACAAAAAAATCTGCAATTTCAAGTAATAACTTTTTAAATTACAAATATATTGATGATAATCACGAATTAGAGAATAAATAATGTATATATCTTTTTTATGTGGTATAATTAATATGGTGATACAAAATAATGATAAATGAAGTAAGTGTTAAAAAATCTGGAATAAATTTCGTAATAAATCCAGTAATTGAATTATTGAGTGTTTTACAAGTTATATCAGGTGATATTGATGGCAATTTTAAACCTTATTATTATGTTGATAATAATAAATATATTGATACAATCAAAGAATATTTTAAAAATTATAAAGGACATGAAGCAATAATAAAATTTAAAGATTATAAAATTTTTAACTCACAAATAATGAATTATAGTTTTGAAAATAATAAATTAATTCTTTTGGATGAGAATAATGAAAAATTAAAAGAATATAATTCATATTTGAATAGTTTTATAAAAGATAGCAATTTTATTGAATTTTATAATAATATGAATGACTATTACAAAGAAGTATTGAATTATAATACAAATAATTTAAAGGAATTACATTTAAGTGAAAACTTAAGTAAATATTATAATAGTAAAATTGACATAAAAATGATATTAAAAATAATTCAAAGTGATTGGGGAGAATATTTAGGAAATAAAAACGGCGAATATACTATTTTAGGAGGAACAAGTGAGATAAATGATTATCCTGTTATTGTAACTGAGAGAGGAATAGTCGCACTCGCAATTCATGAATGTACTCATCCATTTGTTAATAAGAATTTGACATCTGATTATGATTTGCTAATAAAGACTGAACATATATATGAGCAAGTAGATAATGAATCTTTAGCTAGAAAAAATTATCAAATTTATAATACCTATTTAGAGGATTTAATAGTTAGAGCTATTACTGCAGTAATTCAATATAAGTTTGGTTATGAAACTAAAGAAGAATTTGAATATGAATTAAAAGGTCAAGAAAGTTATGGCTTTATTTATATTAAAGAAATAGCTAATATATTCTTGAATAATAGTTTTGAGAGTGGTATAGATTTAACTAAAGAATTTTTAATTAATAAGGTAAATCAATATAACACTCAATCTATTCATAAATAGTTTTTATACCAAGATAACAATAGTTATAATGAAAAAGATATAGCAAATAAATATAAAGACTAAGATATATTGATATACTTAGTTTTTTTGTATAATTCATTAGGGGTGTGATTTTTTTAAGTATTATGAAAAAAGTGTAAAAAAATATAAAAAATGATTAAAAAGTATAATTTTTTTGCTATATATATGATAAACTTATATTAGGTGATTGTAATATGAGAATTTCCATTTTTGATAATTATGAATGAATTAGATAAGATTGTTTTTGTTGATAGTTTGCCAAAATTAGATTTGCACGGATACGATAGAGAAAGTGCTAGAGTTGCAATCAATGATTTTATAAATGAAAACTATAAATTAAAGAATAAAATTTTTGTAATAATTCATGGTAGAGGTTATGGTAATTCTGTTTTAAAACTTACAACTGCTAAAGTGTTAAAAAATAATAGATTAGTTAATGATTATAAGACATATTATTATAATGATGGTTGTACAATTGTTTTATTAAATGATTGACCGAAGTTATAGTAAGTGTTATACTTAATATATATATTAAATTATTATTTTTGTTGATGTTTTATAAGGAGAGTGTGTTTATTATGTATGAGGGTAGAGATTCTAATTTTGGAATTAAAGATGTCGTATTACAAATATTATTTGTAGTATTATTTGTGTTTATTTTGATGTGGTTATTTCCATCAAAACAATTTATTAGTGATTCTGTTCAAGGGTTATATGATAGAATTTTTAATGAAAATATTTTAATGATGAAGGATTCTGCTAAGTCTTATTTTACTACACCTAGATTACCTCAAGAAGTAGGTGATGAAGTAAAATTAACTTTAGCTGATATGTTAGATAAGAAGATTATACTACCATTTGTTGATAGTAGTGGAAATCAATGTGATTTAACATCTTCATATGTTAAAGTTACTAAATATGATGATGAATATGTAATGAAAGTTAATTTAAAGTGTACTGATCAAGAAAATTATTTGTTAGTATACATGGGATGCTACGATTATTGTAAAACAACAATATGTGAAAAGAATAAAGATGATATTAAAACACCAGAATTGATTCCTGGTAAGCCTATTGTAAAATCTAAAGCTAAGAGTTGTTCTAATTGTCGTTCTATCAATCGAAATAATGTAATTAATATAGTAAGAAATATAACTAATGTTGTTGTTAATCCAACACCAACACCAGGTACTAAACCAAAATATACATGTCAAGCTGTAAACGGAAGATACTATGGTAAGAATTCTACTGAAGTAACAAAAACAGAGTTTGATAAACAATGTTCAAAACCAAAATATACATGCCAAGTTATAAATGGAAAGTATTATGGTAAATATTCTAAACAAGTATCAAAGAAAGTATTTGAAAAACAATGCTTTAAGCCAAAATATACATGTCAAGTTGTAGATGGAAAGTATTATGGTAAATATTCTAAGCGAGTATCAAAAGAAGAATACAAAAAACAATGTACTGAACCAGCTAAATACACTTGTCAAATTGTAGATGGAAAATATTATGGTAAAAATTCTAATGAAGTAACAAAAACTGTTTATGAAAACGAATGTACTAATCCAACACCAACACCGGATCCAACACCGGATCCAACACCGGATCCAACGCCAGATCCAACGCCAACATATGAATATGAATATTTAAAGAAAACTAATGCAACTTGTGTTTGGTCAGATAATTGGTCTAGTTGGACTGAAAAACAATTATATCCAAATGATGTAACTCAAGTTAAAACAAAAACAAGAACTACTACAACTACAATTAAGAAAATAACAGGATATAAAGTAACAAAATATTATGATACAAATCAACCAATATATACAAAAGAAAGAATTAAGACTGGTTCATATACTGAAAAGCAATGTACTGGTTATAAGACAGTAACAACAGCTGGAACTACATCTACATCTACACATTATGAAGTATTAGATGCTTCTGTTCATGTAGGTACAAACTATCAAAGAGTTGATGCTTATTATGATGATTGTGATAAACAATGTACATCACATTTAGTAATTAAATATTTGGTTACTACTACTCATACAACAGCAGGAACAACTTCAAAAGTATGTGCTGGATACAAAGATGTAACTATTCCTGTATATGCAGATATTGAAGTAGTGTCAGGTTATAAATTAGTAACTAAGACAGAACCAATTTATAGTTATGTAAAAGAAGATGTAAAAGTAAAATTATATTCATCAAGAACATGTACACCAAAATCAGGAACTAATTCATTAAAGTGGAGTACAAGTAATAATGATGCATCATTATTAAATGATGGATATAAATTAACTGGTAATAAGAGAGTAAAATAATATAAGAGGTGAATATTATAATGAATGAAAATAAGAGAATGACAGGCTTAAAGAATTTAAAAATAGCCCAAAATATACATAGAAGAATTAGACGTGCTAAGTTAATTAAAACAGCATTAGCAGTAGGAGCTATTTTAGGTGGTACAAATTATGGATATCATAAAGGTGTTAATTCTGTAACTTCTAATCCTACTAGTATGGTTCAAGAAACTAGAAATAATGACAACACTAAGAATAATGACAATACTAAAAACGAAACAAACAGTCATGTTCGTGAATATGATTTATCAAGAAGAATAGGTACTAACTTTAATGCTGTAAGTCCTGAAGAATATAATCAAAGAGTTTCTAGTCTTGCTGATGGATTAATAAAAAATGGAATATATGATATTGAAAGCAAAGATCAATTAGAACTTGAAGCAAAAACTGTTGAATTAACTAAAGAATTAACAGCTTTATACTTAGCTGTTAATTCAGAGTATATTCAAGATAAAGATGTATTAGCTAAATTAGATGTATCTTCTAACTTTACACCAACAGAGATTAAAGATCAATTAAAACAATTAAGTGTTAAATTAGGAAATGCATGGAAAAGTAATAAAATTTATGATTTATCATCTCTTTGTGCTAATCCAACTGATAAAAGTTTCTGGCAAGATTATATGAATGCAATGAATAAATGTCTTCAAAATAATGATTCGTCAGATATAAAAGAATTCTTAACAAAATATGATATTAATGGTACTTATAAGGATGTAAATCCAGCTTTAAAAATAATTATGATGGAGTCATTTAAATCATTCAATACTAATGAAAAAGTTAATAAACTTCAAGCAGAAGTTATCTTTACAGGACGTACACATAGTACTAATGTACATCGTGAAGATCATTGGTATAATGATGTTAAATGTAATGAAATATCTAAATATAACAATAATATAAATCCTTCATCAGTTCTTAGTGTAGAAACAAGTAACTTATTAAGAAATTTAAAACAATATGATTATGAATATACTAATGCTTGTAAATCACAATCTTTAACTGCATACACTAATATTGAATCATTGGAAAATATGATGAATAAAGTTGAAGAATTCTTAAGTCAAAAATATGAATATGGAAGTGAAAATTATAATAATGCTGTTGCAATGTATAAGAAACTTCATACTTTTACAGCAACTTCAAAAGAAACTAAGAATTATGAACAATCTAGTACTGTTAGTGTAGTTCCAAATAGAGGTGGAGAAAGTTCAAGAACTACTTCATCTAAAACTTTCCGTAGAATTATTAAAACTACTGATGGACAAAGTTTATCAGCTAAATTAAGAAAAGTTCTAGAAGGTAATAAAGTTGTTGTTCATGATGTAAGTTACGAAAGTGGAAGTAAACGTTGCTTGAGATTATATCAAGAGTATTTGAAAAAAGGGCAATTAGAATATTTCTTTGCTAATTGTTCAGATGACTTTGGTTTAAATGCTGATGCTGAAACTAGACGTGCTTATACTGAAACTTTTAGCAAGTTAAAAGCAGCATATGAAAAAGTACAAAAGGTTAATAAAAAAGTAGAAAAAGAAAGTGCAAGTAAGAATGTTACATATAAGACAACAACAACAAAAGAAACTAAAAATGTAACTGTTACTAATGACAAAGGTCAAAAAGTTGAAACTAAAGGCGAAGTAACAACAACAAAAACTGAACCTAATGTTAAATGGGATAAAACTACTAATAAGAGTGGTGCTAAAGCAGCATCTGAAGCAGCAGGTAATAAACCTGGTTCAACATTAGTAAATACGAAAGATGAAGTTGTTGAGAAAAAGACAACAGTTAAAGATTCAGAAGAAGAAATAGTTAATTATGATTATTCTAAGAGTGGATATCAATATTCAGAATCAAAAAATCAAACTGAAAATAAAAACGCCACTTCAAATGAAACTAAAAAAGAACAGTCTTCAACTACAACAACAAATAAAGAAACACAAAAACAACAATCTTCAACTGCATCAAACACAAACACAAGTAAGGAAACTTCAAAAACAACAAGTAGTACAACTAATAAAGAAAGTATAAAAATTTCAACTGGAAACAGTAATAAAAATAATAGTTCAGTGACTAAAACAGATAATGATAAAAAGATTGAACAAGAAAATAAAGCAAGAGAAGCAGCAGCTAAAAAAGCAGCTCTAGAAGCAGCTAAAAAAGTCATTGAACAAAGACAAGCTGAAGCAAAGAGAAGAGCTGAAGAAGAAAATAAAAAACTAGCAGAACAATCAAAAGAAATATCTGTTGAAGAATATGAACATTCAAAAACAAGATAAATAAAATTGATGTAAAAATTACATCAATTTTTTATTGATTAAATAAGTATAAAGCATACAATTATATACAATTCATATGCTAAATAAGTGTGTAAACACGTATGTTTTTCTAAATATTTAATTGACTTATTTGTATTTAATATGATAAAATAAATGTGATGTATATTGCGTCTAAGAAGGGGGCATATTATGAAAGAAACATATTTATTTGAATATGTTAATGAAAATGAATTTCATAAATTGGAACGTTCATTAAAAAAGTATAATATGTTAGCATATAAGAAATTGTATTTTGAATTTTATCCACAAATAAAAGAAGGTAATTTCTTAGGTGAAGTAGTATCAGTAGATGATGAAAAAGGAACTGTTACTTATGAATTAAAATTACCAACTGATGTTATGTTTTCTAAAGTTCATGGTGATATAAAACTTCATTATCATGTTTATAAAAAAGATAAAATTGTAATGCTTGATAGTCTAACACCAGAGGATATCTTAAGTGAAGGACATCAATCAGAACTTGTAACTTATAAAGGTGTTATGGTATCAAAACAACATGCAGATAAAGATATTTTTAAAATTAATTTATTAAATATGATTCAAAAATAAAATATATAACTTACGTTATATATTTTTTTATTTATATTTACTATCAATACCTAGATATTCTTCTAGTGTAA
>CAMNHZ010000041.1 GCA_946540075.1 uncultured Bacillota bacterium | reverse complement strand
ATTCGACCATGCTCTACTAAACTACTTGATGCTCCTCCATCTAAATTAACAGCGTTATATGCACCATAATTATTAAGTAGTTTTACCATGTTAGGCATACTAATACCCATACTATATCCTGGCTGTCTTCCATCTATAACAATGAATAAAACAATTCCATCTTTTCTTTGAGCTAAAACACTTCGTGGTGCGTTACCCCATCCACCATTTCCTCTAATAGTAGCATTTTTCCCATTTACTATTAAGAATGGTCCAAATTCTACAGCATCCATAACTCCTGCTTTTATAGCTTGAGCTGGTGTTTGATGCGTTAATACTAAAACTCCTTTTTTAGTAAATCCAGCAATACCTCCACCATATCCAGTACTACCACCTGAATAGACTACTTTACCATTTTTTATAACTGTACCAGTTGGTGTACCACCATTACCTCTTTCGTTTAAATCAATAAATCCACTTGCATTCATTGCAAGTTTAGCTCCTGATTGTTTAGCTAAATATGATGGGAATATACCAGTTACACCAAGTTTAGGTGCGAGTTTTAAAGAAACTCTAGTAGGATCATATACTACTCCCATATAACCTACCCAACCATTACCATTGATTTTAACTATCTTATATAGGTCATTACCATTATCTTTCTTTAATATTTCTTGTTCATATTTATTAGCATAACTTTTTTTACTATCTTCTGATACACCTATTGTTATAGCGTCAGTATCTGTATTATCGTTACTTTCTTTAACATAGTTTTGACTCATAACTTTTTTTATAGTTTCATCATCATATAATATATGAGCAATATATTTATGATCTTTAGTAGTCATTGCAGTAGTGATTAAAAGATCTCTTAATTTATTCCAAGGTCCATAACTAAGAATAAACCCTGTAAGTGTGAATATATCTGCAAATATTAATAATGCGACTAAAAAAGTATGTTTTTTTAACTTTTGTTGTTTCAATTTACCACCTACTAATCTATTATAAATGGACTATTCTTAGTTCCATTTCCTGATTGTATTGAAATATCATTCCTTAAATATATAACTGGTCTGATATTTAATCTTTCTCTAACTGGACTATACTGAATCATCTTATCATTAATTGATACCATTGTATTCTGATCAGTTTCTCCTATTGTCATAGTGTAATAATTATCTACATCATCTAGGTATAAGTCTCCAATATTAGGCATACTTACATAACAATTAATAAATTCATTACTAGTTGTTTGATAATTAAAACTATTTTCTAAACTATAATATCTTTGTTTTACTGTTACTCTATTAAGATACTCTGGTTCTCTTAAAGTTCTATAGAATGTTGTATTTAAATAATAACCAATATTACTATATAAGTTAGTTTTAAACTTAGTTGCATTCTTTGTTACATAAGTATTAAATGATCTAGTAATATCTCCGTAAGCACTTGTTATAACTCCATCCATTACTACTTTAATACCATTTTCATCATTACCTATAACTTTCCAGTTATAATTACTATATTTTATATATTGACTAATCTTTGTATCTTTTAATGTTTCATAATTATAATTTTCTATTATATATGGATCAGTCTTAGTACCTGTTCCTTTTACATATGAAACATTATCTTTTAGTGTTATGACGGGTCTAACACCATAAGAGTAATAATCATTAAATTCATTAGATTTATCACTTAATCCTCCATGATTAAATACATACCAAACTTTATTATCTACACCCATATTACTTGTCCAGAAATATGAATTATTATTAAGATAACTCTTAGTACCTCCAGCTTTTAAATAATCATAAATAGAGATTAATCCAATTTTACTCTTTTTATATATCTTTTTACATTTTGATTTTTTTACTTTCTTATAACTATCAATACATACATCAGTATAATCTAAATACTTATCAGGATTACTTAATGCATTATAGAAAATACCTGTATCTTCTTCTTTATTTATTTTATTTAACCATTTATTAACATATGAATCACTATAGTCTTTGGAATCATATCCCCATACTAATGGAGTTTGTGAATCATCACTTATTAAGATAATATTTCCATTTTCATTTACTTTTATAATACGCCATAATAATCCTGAGTAAGAAACATAATTCTTTACTTTACGACCTATAAAACGATAATCTTTACCTTCTGTATATAAACCATCTTTAGAATAAACTATATTAGATTCATTTGTTATTACTGAAGCTAAAGTTTTTACTTGATTAGGATTCTTAGGATGTTCAATATCATAATAATGCTTAGTACGATATCCATAATATCCAATAAGACCTAATATAAAAACTATATTTATAAATAATAACAAATTATAAAAAAACTTAACAACACCAAGTTTTAATCTTCGTTTTTTTCTGGTATTACTTCCCATATTACTCCGCCTTTACTTTTTTATTGTTTTTAATCTACTCTAATAATTTTACACTATTAACAATCTAAAGTAAACACTAACACAATATTTTTTATATAAAAAAAGATGATAAAACATTATGATGTTTCATCACCTTCGATATTATTTATGACATTTGATGTGATTCTAATCTAAGTTTATCTGCGATTGTTACTATAAATTCAGAATTAGTTGGTTTAGCTTTATCTATATCTACACTATGTCCAAATATTTCTTCCATCAAGTCCCAATCGCCACGATTCCAACTAACTTCGATTGCATGTCTTATCGCACGTTCTACTCTTGATACTGTTGTCTCAAATTTTTGAGCTAATTCTGGATATAACTCTTTAGTTATACCTCCTATTGTTTCTGGTCTTTCATAAACTATACCTATTCCTTCTCTAATATAAGTATACCCTTTTATATGAGATGGAATACCAAGATCATGTAATACCTTAGTTATAGACATCTGTAAATTATGATGATATAAATCTATGTTTTTCTTAACTAAATTACGATTACTTACATCTAATATCCTTTTTTCTAAATCAGTTAATTCAAATGGCTTTAATATAAAATAACCCACACCATATTCAGATACTGTTCTAATAATATCTTGGGTATTATAACTAGTTGCGACTATAACTTTTTCTTCGATATTTTTCTCTTTCATTTGTTCTAAAACGTATAAACCATCTTTATTAGGCATAATTAGATCTAATAATATTAGATCATAATTACCACGTTCTTTTTCAATTAATTCTACTCCTTCTTCACCATCATGTGCTTCAAAACTAATACTTATACTACTATGATTTTTAAAATACTCCTTTACCATATCAATCAGACTCTTATTGTCATCAATCATAAGTACTTTAATTTCTTCCATTATTTTTTCATCCCTTCTTATTATAAGTACTACTTTTTGTATTTATATTATACTATTAACAACAATCTAATTACTAGAGTAAAAAATATCTAATTTTGTCGAATTTAAAGATAATAAAAAGTTACTATACTAAAGTAACTTCTATTATCTTTTTTAATTCATAACTATCAAGTGCGGATGTACCTATTAAATATCCATCTAATAAAGGTATATCATTAAATTCTTTTGCGTTATCATGATTGATACTACCACCATATAATAATTTTAATTCTTTTTGGTTATAGATAGTCTCAATCATATCTTTTATTGTTTTAAACACATCTATTATTTCTTCTTTACTAGGTGTTTTGTTAGTTCCAATTGCCCATATAGGTTCATAAGCAATAATAATATTATTAATATTATCAATTCCATCTAAACACTCTAATAATTGTTTTTTTATAAACTCTTTTGTCTTTCCTAATTCATGTGATTCATAAGTTTCACCAACACATAATATTGGAACAATATTATTTTCTAAACATAATAATACTTTTTTATTAATTTCTTTATTACTTTCATTTAATTGTATTCTACGTTCACTATGACCTACTATTGCATACTTTATACCAAGACTACTTACTTGTTTTACTGATATTTCACCAGTTATATTATTAGTAATAGGAGCAACATTTTGAATACCTACTTTATGATTATTATGTATAAAATATGGAATAAAAATATCAGATGGACAAAATATAACATTGTTAAATATATTTTGTTTAATATCTTCTAAATACTTTCTAACATCATCATAAATCATATTCATCTTTAAATTAGCAACTATTATTTTATCCATGAAACCCCTTCTTTACTACATCTTTTAATCTTTGGAAAAAGTTCTTTTTTAATGGTGGTTCTTCATCATTAGTAATTCCAATAGCAATTCTATATACATCTAATACTCGTTCTGCAAAATATTTAGATGAGTGCTCATCAGCACTTATACGTGCTTGCCTACCCATTTTTTTACGTTCTTTTTCATCTTTTAATAAATTAGTAACTACTTTAACATATTGACGTTTATTCTTAAATAGTTTCCCATTCAAACCATCAACAACAACCATTCTAAATGCTTCATCATCTAAACATACGACAGGAATAGATGCAGCCATAGCTTCAATTACAGTAAGACCTTGTGTCTCAGTATTAGATGCAGTTGCGAATAAATCAGCCATCTGATAATACTTGGGAATATCATCCCATGGTACTTTACCAGTAAAGATAACTTTATTTTCTATTTTAAGTTTTCTAGCAATATTTTTAAATTCTTCAGCATCAGGTCCATCTCCAATTATAACTAATTTACACTTTGGAAATGCCTTACTAATATTCTTTTGTCCTTCAAGTAAAACATCAACACATTTTTCTTTACCTAATCTTCCAACAAATAATATAACTTTTTCATCAGGTTTTATCTTAAGACTTTTCTTTAAATCACTTATATCTAACTTATTATATTTTTCACGATAGAATCTATCTACTTCTATTCCAGTTGGAATAATATGAACATTTCGATCTACCTTATACTTATTTTTAAATAAATCATATGTCTTCTTAGTAGGAACAATTAATTCTGTAGCAGTTTTATCACAATAAAACTTAGTTAGATATTCTACTATCTTTTTACTAGTTCCATCAAAGTAACCTTTAGTAATATAGTAAACATAATCTTCATACATTGTATGATAAGTATGAACAAGAGGAATATCTAATTGTTTTGCGATAATACGAGCAAATGTACCTACTCCAAATTCTGTATGAGAATGAATTACATCTAAGTTCCATTTCTTTATTGTATCTATCGCACGAAGTGGATATACTCCAGTTAATCTGTAATCATATATTCCAATTGGTATTCCAGGAATACGAATTATTTTATCAGAATCTTCATACTTATATGAATAGTTCTCAGGATTTACTGTAACTACATATACTTGATGTCCCTTTTTTTCAAGAGCTCTTTTTAACATTACAATACTTGTTGATACTCCATTTATATAAGGAGGATATGTATCTGTAAAAATACCTATTCTCATCTTACTTCCTTCTTTCTTTTATATTAACGGCTATTCCACCTACTATCATAGCAAAATAATATGTTACAAATCTCCATATTAGCATGGCAGCTTGTAATTTACTTCCATATATAAATGTTCCATAAAACTGACAAAAACTATATTCAATACCACCTGTACTACCAGGAACAGGAATAAAGGCCCCTATTAACATAACATAACTACTTGCAACAATAGTTAAGAATACATTAAGTTTATCATATATACCTAAGCTAAATATTACTGCAAGTGGGACTAAATATAATAATGATAATCCTAATATATTTAATAAAACAGTCTTTAAGAATAATTTTTTATTTCTAAATAATATAATTCCACCTTCATAAAATTCATTTATAGCTGAAGAAGCCTTTTTATATAAAGATTCTTTTTTATTTTTACTAATAATATGTATCTTAGTTAGAAAACTTAACAATTTATTTACTACTTTCTTATTAAATGTTTTTGCAATAATAATTAAGAATAATCCTAGTGCGACTAAAACATTAATAACAAATCCTATAGTAGTTAAATATCTAAGAAATTGTATTTTTTTAAATATATGTAAGAAAAAATTAGAACTTACTGCAAATACTCCAAGTATTACTAAAGCTACTTGATAAGAAATAAAATCTTGAATAATTATATTGGTACCATCTGATATTCTAATTCCTTCTTTTTTAAGTAAATAAACTTGAAATGGTTGACCACCTGAAGAAAAAGGCGTTACTGCATTAAAAAATTGAGTTGTAAGAACTGATTTAAAAGATTTTTTTAATTCAAAATCTTTTGAAAACTGATGTGTAAGTAAATTAAGGCATATACTTCTCATCAATAATGATAAGAAAAGTAGAAAAACAGCCATTAATATCCAGATAGGATTAGCACTAATTACTTCAGCAATAACTTTATTAAAATCATCTTTAAGTGCGAAATAAAGCACTAAAATAGTAACTAACACTAAAACTAATATATTTAATATATTCTTTATTGATTTATTCTTTTTCATAGCCCTCAAATTAAGTACTATTTATCAGATATTATATCAATCCCAGGTAGTACTTTCCCTTCTAATAATTCTAGTGATGCTCCTCCTCCAGTAGATATATGAGTAACATCTTCTTTATAACCTAGTTTTATTATAGCAGCTCCTGTATCTCCACCACCAATAATACTAGTTACATCATCTTTTTTTATTATATCACAAAGTCCAATGGTACCTCTACTAAATTTTTCAATTTCAAAAACACCAACTGGACCATTCCAAATAACTGTTTTAG
Organism: uncultured Bacillota bacterium; assembly: GCA_946540075.1. GTDB lineage: Bacteria > Bacillota_I > Bacilli_A > RF39 > UBA660 > CAMNHZ01. The sequence goes on along the minus strand of CAMNHZ010000041.1, from coordinate 966 downwards.
AATCATCAATATAATGTTTAAATAACTTAACAGTTTGATGTCCAATATCAAGACCCATTTCATCTTGTTTAATATCACTTATAAAACATTCACGACTATCACTATCTTCTTTTATCTCTTTAGCAGCAACTACATCAATTGGAAGAATTATTTTATTTTCGTTTTCCTTAAGTATTCTTTTACAAAAATCAATATAATTATCATCTACTAAAGATGAACCAACTGAAAGTCCACTAGCTTTTAAGAAAGTAAAAGCCATACCTCCACCAATTAAAATATAATCAGCTTTTTTAACTAAGTTCTCAATAACACCTATCTTATCACTTACTTTAGATCCTCCTAAAATAATAGTAAGTGGTCGCTTAGGATTATTAATTGCTTCTAACATTATTTTTAATTCTTTTTCAATTAAAAAACCAACTCCACTTGGTATATGACTAGCTATCCCAACATTTGATGCATGCGCTCTATGAGCAGTACCAAAAGCATCATTTATAAATATATCACCTAAAGATGCCCAATACTTACCTAACTCTTTATCATTACCACTTTCTTTTTTTCCATCTAAATCTTCATAACGAGTATTTTGAATTAGTAACACTTCACCACTTTTTAGATTGGCAACTTCTTGATCCACAAGTTCTCCCCTTGTTTCATCAACAAATATAATTTCTTTATTTAAAAGTTCACTAAGTCTTAAAGCAACTGCCTCTAATGAATTCTTTTCTAAATCTTCCTTAGTTTTTATTCTACCCAAATGAGACATTAATATTACTCTAGCACCATTATCTATTGCATATCTAATAGTATCTAAGCTAGCTTTAATACGGTTATCATCAACAATTTCCCCATCTTTCATAGGTACATTAAAATCACATCTTATTATAACTTTTTTATCTTTTATATCATAATCTCTAATAGTCTTTTTCATTCTTATCACCTTATTTATATAAATTAATTATACTA
>CAMNHZ010000040.1 GCA_946540075.1 uncultured Bacillota bacterium | reverse complement strand
TAAAAGTTAAATCATCAATCAACAAAATATATTTATTGAAATTTAAATTTAAATATGCTATTATGAATTTAAGAATAGGAGTGAATAAGTAATGGAGAATAAAAATATTAATAAAGGAGTTTTGGTAGTACTTGCAGTAATTATTATTATTTTATTAACATTAGTAATATTATTAGCGACTGGTACTATAAGTTTTAATAATAATAAAAATGTAACATCAGATAATAATGAACAAACTAATAAAAATATTTCAGATAACAATAAAGATAAAGAATATATTAATTATACCTCATATAATGTACCATTATATTCTGAAAAAAGAAATAATAGTAATTTATTTATGAAATTAAATGTTGTTGATGGTAAATTGAAGGCTGTAATAGAAGAAGAAACGATACCGGTAAATGGCATCGATGGACAAGTTAAGTCATTTGTTTTTGGTAGTGATTGTGGTTCTAGTCATTATTTATTAGCATTTACTACAGATAATAAAGTATATTTTTCTTCTTATCTTTATGATAATTTTGCCGATGAAGAAGGACATGCATTAAATTTCAAAGAGATACTTAATGATTATAATATTGTAAATATAACAAAAATCAATTATGCTGGTTTTAGAACATGTGGAAATCATGATTTTGGTGTTGTACTTGATAATGGACAAATTAGAGCAATTAATTCATCAAATTCAAAAATTATCATTGGTAATTTAGATTATTCACAAATTAAGTATACTACATCATATTGGCCAAACATAGTTGTATATAATGATAATACAATTAGCGGATTATTGGATGATCCATATAATGGTCCAATTGGAACTAAGATTTCTTATAACAATAAAGACTTAGTATTGAAAAAGTATATTTCTGTCAGCAATACTAATTATAGTTATGTTATATCAAAAAATATGCTTTATAAACTAAATTGGCGTACAGATGAAAAAACCACTGCACAAATTATTCTTGATAATGTTGAATTAGTAAACAATTCTAAAATAGATAGTGAAAGTTTAAGTGTATCACGTGGTGAAAATGAATTTTATTCTGATCAAAAAAGTGATATTATCAAATTTATAGATGGTACATCTGTGGAAATCACTGATATTCAATACATTTATAGTGTAAAATAAAAGAAAATGATAAAAAATGTAGACATAATAAAAAAATGTCTGCATTTTTTTATGTTATTTTAATGGTAGTAGAAATAGAAACAAAAAATATAATAAAAGAGATGCTTGTAAATAATTCAATTATTTATCTGATCTTATTATTTTTATTTGTGGTAAATTTAAACACTTAAAAATAATGTAAAGTTTTCTATTTGCTGTAAATAAGTTAGATATATATATGTTAAGTTATGTTATAATTATGTTATAGAATAAGTGATTCTTTGAAATAAGGTGGAGATATAATATGAATATGAGTAAAGAAGAAAAAAATCAATATATTGCACAATATACAAATAATATTGCATCACAGATTAATGATAAATATGGAATAGAATTGATAAATAAAGATAACATTGATAGTATCTTAAGTAAATTTTACAATTCTCCTGCTGATTTAAAAAATGATATAATTCCAAAAATAAATCAATGGGCACAAGAAATAATAGAACATTATCTAGAATGGAAAAAACAAATTGAAAAAGCGATGAAAAAACAACAAGAATCATTGAATGATACAATGAATGAACTAAATGAAAAGTATCGTAACTCAATGTTGGAAGAATTAAATAATTCAATTAATTCTGGTAAATCAATGGAAGATATAGATAAAGAAATATCTAGTGTGTTAATAGAAGCAAATCAAAAAAATGGAGAGCAATTATCGACAATGGGTTCTGCGGAAACATTTAATTCAAATGTACTAAATACTAACTTAGATAGCAATAACCAAGGTATATATTTATCATCATCAATGACTAATGCCCTATCACTAATCAACTGCACAAACATAGAAGAAATAAATATGTGGATAAATGCAGTACCTAATATATATATGATTTTTCCAAACCCAGTTGGAGATTATAGCCCTGAACAGATTGAAGCAATGAAAAGACAACTTTTTGATTTGTACCAAAATTCAATGATATCTACCGATGTCATAAATCAAATTAAAGGTGGAAATAAAGAAGATGCAATGCAATATATTCTACATAAAAAATTAAGTGGATTAAATTTATCTCTAGAAGATGAATTAAAATTAGGTAATATAGGATTATCACAGGGGTTACCTTCTTTATATGGTGAAGTACAAAAAATATGTATTGGAAAATATGGGTACGAAAAAGGTATTATGATTTCTAATAAAATAGCTAATTATAATGCCATTGATTTGGAAAACTTTAATTCATCAACATATGAACAAATGCAAGTTCTAAACAACGAAATAAAATCTAATATTCAACAATGTAATGTTTCTGGTGATAATTTTCAATTGATTATTGGTTCACCAAGCTATGAAAATACAGTAAATGCTATAGGTGATGGTAAATTTGCATTTAATTATGGAACAAGTGAAATGGGACAATTACTTGCTGAAAAATTAGGTTCATCATATAGATTAAAAAGTCTAATTAATAGAAATACAGCTAAAGAAATGACTTTAAATGGTTTTACTATAGATAATAAAGACCAAGTTATTCAAATATTAAAAAATTCATTAACTAGTTCATTACAAAGTTTTAATTCAAATATTAAATCTAATGGAAAAAACAAGACATTCGAATTATTCAATGAATTAGTAGAAACTAAAAAAAATGATAGAGATTATAAGTCTGTATGGGGAGAAAGATTTGGAATTACTTTAGAGGATATGGTAAGACAAGTTATTGTTCCTAATAGTAACTTAATACAAGCATTAAAGTCAAAAAATGTTAATTTTATGTATAATGAAGTATCGCTTCAAGAATCTCAAGAAAAAAGAGGCAAAGTAATGGAAACTATGGTTAAATTACAAAAACTTGCCCCAGGATTAATAACAGTTTTTGGTGATCAAGATCATACTTTTAGTTCAGATTATAGTAAAGATAAAATTGAACAACTTAAAGAAGTTGCTGGATTTGATAAAAAAATGACAGAAACAATATTTAGAAAAGATGAACAAAAAGCTTTAATAAGTTTTACAAAAGAGAGTGATTTTAAAGTAAAACTAGAATCCACAAAAAAAGATTCTTATATAGGAAAATATACTAAGATTAATGATATCGCCCGAAAAGATAATTATCGAAGAATTAATAAAGATAGAACTGATTTTAACAATTGGAAAAATTCCAGAAATCAAGTAAAACAACAAAAACAATCTACACCTATACAACAATCTGCGCAACGAGAAAAACAAAAACCTTTTGCACAAAGAAGTCAAAGTGAAATACAAGTTCATAATCAAATAAAACAAAAAAATCAAGCAATTAAACGTCATAAAAATAAACAAAAACAAATGAATAAACCAAAAGTAAAAACTCTCACTAGAAAGCCAAATGGTAGTCCAACAGCAAATAAGGGATTCGCAGATGTAATTATATTATCATTAATTGTTAGTTTTGTTTGTGGAGCGTTATTTATGGTTGTTTATATGCTAATTAGAGGTTAAAGATATGAATGATAATTTAAATGTGAAAATATTAGAATCTTATGTTGAAATTGATAAAATACATGATAATATAAATAAAAAAATGTTTGATTTCATCACAAAAGCAAATGAACTTGTTGAATTATCTGAAGATGATTATCAAATTGAAAAAACTTTAAAATTAAATAAAATATCATTAAAAGGTTATGTGCTAGATTCTGACCCTTGTGTACAACTAAGTGAAAATAATATTACAAATTATTCAATAGATGAATTAAAAAATTATTTAATACAATATGAAAAAGAATATAATAATGAATGCTTAAAATATCTTTTAGCACTTGCATTATATGAACAAATTGGACAAATTGAAGAATTAGTTGATTCAAAAATTGATTTAGAAATAAAAGAATTAAGCAAAATTGCTGTTGATGTTAATAATATAATAAATGCTGATAAATCAGAATATGAAAAAATATATATGAATATCAAAAATCAATTGCATAACAATAATAACAGTGGAAAACTTGATGAAAAAGCATATAATATTTGTATTCAAATACTTAATGACATTTTTAATTATTATATTAGTGGATATCCTAATATTCCTGATGAATATTTATACAAAGAAGATGACTTACAATGATAAGCCATCTTCTTTTTTTGATAAAACTCTTTAACATCATAAACAATATCAACACAACCTTTCTTAGACATAAAAAAACTTAATTAAAAGAATTAAGTTTTGCCTTAACATCTGTTGTTCCGACGATTTTTACATATGGAGCGATTAAGATACAGGTTGCGAACTATAATGTTCTAATCAATTTAATTATATAATATTATCAAATATTTTAACATATTTTTTCATATAACTATTGATGTACAAACATGTGTTTGGTATAATTTATTTAGGAACATTTAGTTGTTGAGTGTCTACCTCTACTCTTTATAGAGAGGAGGTTTGAGAGAATGAAAAAACGTGAATACAACATAAAGTTGCTTCGCTACATATCACTCATTTTACTACTCTTAACCTTGTTGGTTTTAGTAATAAAAAAATGACACTTAATTCATACAATATGAATTAAATGTCTAACTTAATTTATTAGGGTAGACATTCAACATAGCAAAACTGAATGTTCCCTTCTTTATTTTATGAAGATAACTTCATCTATATACATAGTAACATAAAAACTTGCTAAAAGCAAGTCTTAATAAACAATATGGAGCGGATGATGGGAATCGAACCCACGTAGTCAGCTTGGAAGGCTGAGGTTCTACCATTAAACTACATCCGCATTTAGTAGGCACTTATAATTTTACCATAATATAATTAAAAGTCAATACTTTTTCTAAGTTTTTGAAAAAAATTGATAATTTATAATTAAATTAATTATAAGTGCCTATATATATCAATTATTAACTGCATGCCTAACACATGGTGAAGATTCTTTTAATGCTTCTAGATGATAACCGTTTTGTTCATAGTAAGTTATTATACGGTCAAGGGCTAAAACCGTTTGTCTCTTACTTCCAGCATCATGCATTAAGACATTAACATATTTTTTATCACTAGGAACTCTTTCAATATTACTTATCATTCTATCAGCATTTGCTCCTGCAGCATCACCACTATCAACATTCCAATCATGATAATAAAATCCCCTAACCTGTACTTCTTTTGTAAGCCTACTCATAATTCCTTTATTATACTTAGCACTCACTGTATTAGAACTTCCTCCAGGAAATCTAATCAATGTAGAATTATAGCCAGTTAATCTTTTTACACTATCTTTAATTCTATTAAGATCATCAAAATATGCTTGTTCAGATGAATAAATATAATCATATTTATGAGTTGCTGAATGTAAACCTATAGTGTGACCTTCATTTACCATTCTATTTAAAACATCTTTATAATTGTCAACTGCATTAACTACAAAAAATGTTGCGTGAGCATTATGTTTTTTTAGAATATCTAATATTTCTGGTGTCAACCAACTTGGTCCATCATCAAAAGTAAGATACGCTGTTTTATAATCATTTATAATTGGTTGCTTCTTCATAGCTAATAATTTTTCATCTAATTTATCTTTTTCTTTTTCTTTTTTTTCTATATCTATATTTACATCATTAATTAAATTGTCTGTAATTGCGATAGAACTATCTAGTAATACATTATCCTTTATTCCAGAGCTAACCTTTTTTTTCAACATAATTTCTTTATTTAATTTCTTACTATATTTGTTTTCTTTTATTGAATTATTTATATAGATACCTTTTTGTATAACATATGAATTAAATAAGATAAATACAATTAACAATAACAATAATTTAATCTTTCTCATACTTACTTAACCTCCTTTTTCAAGGAAGCAATATTTTTTCTAAGTTCGTTCAATCTTTTTTTCCTATCATTAAGATTTTGTCTTTTCTTTTTATTCTGTTCAATTTTATCTTGTTTAGATTTATTAAGTTCTTGGTTTTTAGCAGTATATTTTTCTACGATACTATCATAAATAGATAATTCATGCTTGTAATTATTTAGTTTTTCATTAACTCTCTCATTCTTTTTAATATATTTAATATTTAAAAAGATAAACAATATGATTAATGTAATTAAAACTAAAAGATGTTTATCTTTCTTAATTTTCTTAATTATTCGCAATATCTTATTCTTATACATTTAAATCACTGCTCCCAAAATAAAAATTTTTATAACAACCCGAAAATATTATAACACCTTTTTTAAGAATATAAGCAAAAATGATGCAAATATATATAATTTTAACTAGCAAAAGAGTTGACACATTTTAAACTTTAATGTAAAATTATAAATGTGACTTGGAGTAGTACTCAAGTGGCTGAAGAGGCGCCCCTGCTAAGGGTGTAGGTCGGGCAACTGGCGCGCGAGTTCAAATCTCGCCTACTCCGCCATTATATTAATTTATCTCGTTAAGAGATTTTTTTAAAAGAGGAATTAATCCTCTTTTTTTTCTATAGATTCATTTTTAATACTTCCATCTATTTCATAATATTGTCTAATTTTACCTTCTAATTCTTCACGTAGCTTATTATCTTTCTTTAAAAGTTCCTTAATTGTTTCTTTTCCTTGACCAAGTTTTTCTCCATTGTAAGAGTACCATGAACCAGATTTTTCAAGTATACCAGCTTCAGCACCCATATCAACTATTTCTCCAGTTCTAGAAACACCTTCACCATACATAATATCAACACTACAATTTTTAAATGGTGGCGCCATCTTATTCTTAACAACCTTAATATTAGCCTTATTACCAATTATTTCAGTGCCAAGTTTAATTTGCTCACCTCTTCTAATTTCAAGTCTTATAGAAGCATAAAACTTAAGTGCTCGCCCACCAGTAGTAGTTTCAGGATTTCCAAACATAACACCTACTTTTTCACGAAGTTGGTTAATGAAAATACATATAGTATTAGTCTTATTAATTATACCAGATAACTTTCTTAAAGCTTGACTCATTAAACGAGCTTGAAGCCCAACATGAGAGTCACCCATTTCACCCTCTATTTCTGCCTGTGGTACTAATGCTGCAACAGAATCGATTACAATAACACTAATTGCCCCACTTCTTACAAGAGCCTCACAAATTTCTAATGCTTGTTCACCATTATCTGGTTGTGAAAGTAATAAATCATCTATATTTACACCAATCTTTTCCGCATACGTTGGATCTAATGCATGCTCAGCATCTATAAATGCTACTTTACCACCGCACTTTTGAGCTTCAGCTATTGCATGAAGAGCAAAAGTAGTTTTACCACTTGATTCAGGTCCATATATTTCAATTATCCTTCCTTTAGGGAACCCACCTATTCCAAGTGACTTATCTAACATAAGAGATCCTGAAGATATAACTTCTATATCACGATGAACACTATCACCAAGTTTCATAACAGAACCCTTACCAAATTGTTTTTCAATATCTTTTAATACCTGATCTAAGGTTTTATCATTTGATGCCTTTGCCATTATATTCCTCCTAACATCTGATTACATTTTATAATATTAATAAACAATTGTCAATACTTTTTACGAACATTTGTTCCTAAAATTAAAGATTACCTTCTCAGATATGGATTATTAATATTAAAAAAAATTAAAATTCATAGATTATTTATTACAAATCATTGAAAATATAACTTGTTTTATAATAAAAGAAGAGCTTAT
>CAMNHZ010000039.1 GCA_946540075.1 uncultured Bacillota bacterium | reverse complement strand
ACACGGAACGGAGAACAAGATACATAATTAAGTCCAATTTGTTTACAGAACTTAATACTTGCAGGATTTCCAGCATGTTCACCACAAATACCTAATTTGATATTCTCTTTAACATTGCGTGCTTGATAAATTGCAATTTCCATAAGTCTACCTACACCTGTTTCATCAAGTTTAGCAAATGGATCTTGTTCAAATATTTTCTTGTCATAGTAATCATTCAAGAATTTAGCAGCATCATCACGTGAGAATCCAAATGTCATTTGTGTTAAATCGTTAGTACCAAATGAGAAGAATTCAGCTTCTTTAGCAAGTTGTCCTGATAAAAGTGCAGCACGTGGTACTTCAATCATTGTTCCAACTTTATAAGAAATTTCTTTTCCTTTTTCTTCCATTACTTCTTTAGCAGTATTATCTACTAATTCTTTTACATAATGTAACTCTTTAACATCTCCAACAAGTGGGATCATAATTTCAGGTGTAACATTTATACCTTCAGCAGTAACATTTAAAGCAGCTTCAATAACAGCTCTTGTTTGCATTTCAGCAATTTCAGGATAAGTTATATCCAAACGACAACCACGATGTCCCATCATTGGGTTAAATTCTTTTAATGACTCTATACGTTCTTTAAGTTCATCAAATGACATACCTAAAGATTTTGCAAGAGATTTTATTTCTTTTTCTTCTTTTGGTAAGAATTCATGTAGTGGTGGATCTAAATAACGAATAGTCATTGGATGACCTTCCATAACTCTGAATAATTCTTCAAAATCTCCTCTTTGCATATCAAGAAGTTCAGCAAGTGCTTCTTTTCTCTTTTCTACGTTTGGTGCAGTAATCATTTTTCTTACTGAGAAAATACGATCATCATTAAAGAACATATGCTCTGTTCTAACTAGACCAATACCTTCAGCACCAAATTTAATAGCTTGACGAGCATCAGTAGGTGTATCTGCATTAGCATATACTTTTAATTTACGAACGCTATCAACAATTTCCATGAATCTTTCAAAATCTCCAGTAATAGCTGGTTCTACAGTTTTAATTTCTTCACCATATACTTCTCCTGTACTACCATTTAAAGATACATAGTCACCTTCTTTTAAAACTAAACCATCAGCAGATACTAGTTTTTTCTTCTTTTCATCTATTGTAAGTTCACCGCATCCACATACACAGCATCTACCCATACCACGAGCAACTACTGCAGCATGGCTTGTCATACCACCACGAATAGTTAAAATACCTTTTGCATCATGCATACCTTGAATATCTTCTGGAGAAGTTTCAAGTCTAACTAAAATTGTGTCTTCACCAGCTTCAGTATGTTTAGAAGCATCTTCAGCATTAAAGTAAATTCTACCTGTTGCAGCACCAGGTGATGCAGCTAATCCTCTAGCAATTACTTTTCCATTTTTTAAAGCTTCTGCATCAAACATTGGGTGTAATAATTGATCAAGTGATCCAGGTTCTACACGAAGTACAGCTTCTTCTTTTGTAATCATACCTTCATCAATTAAATCTAATGCAATTTTAATTGAAGCAGCAGCTGTTCTCTTACCATTTCTAGTTTGAAGCATGAATAATTTACCATTTTCAATTGTAAATTCCATATCTTGCATATCTTTATAATGATTCTCTAAAGTAGCAGCTGTTTCTACAAATTGTTTATAAACTTCTGGCATACCTTCTTCAAGAGTAGCAATTGGTTGTGGTGTTCTTACACCTGCAACAACATCTTCTCCTTGAGCATTCATTAGATATTCACCATATAAAACTTTTTCTCCCGTAGCAGGATTACGAGTAAATGCAACTCCTGTTCCAGAGTTTTCACCTAAGTTACCATATACCATTTCTTGAACATTTACAGCTGTTCCCCATGAATATGGAATGTCATTCATCTTACGATAAACATTAGCTCTATCATTATTCCAAGAACGGAATACTGCTTTTACTGCTTCCATAAGTTGAACTCTAGGATCTTGTGGGAATTCATCTCCATTTAATCTCTTATATTCTTCTTTATATAATCTAGAAACTTCTAACATATCAATAGCATCTAAGTCTAAATCATTAGTAGTTCCCTTCTTTGCTTTAACATCTTCTAATATATGTTCAAAATTATCTTTATCATATCCCATAACTACATCAGCAAACATACTGATTAATCTACGATATGAATCATAAACAAAACGTGGATTTCCTTTATTAGCTAAAGTCTCAGCTATTTGATCAGTTAAACCAAGATTTAAGATAGTATCCATCATACCTGGCATACTAGCACGAGCTCCACTTCTTACAGATACTAATAATGGATTTTCATTATCTCCAAATTTCTTTCCAGTTTCATTTTCAAGTGCTTCTAATTGAGTAAAAATTTCTTTCTCAATATCTTCACTTATTCTTTCACCATCATCATAGTACTTTGTACAAGCCTCTGTTGTAACAGTGAATCCTTTAGGTACTGGTAGACCTAAATTAGTCATTTCAGCAAGATTAGCTCCCTTACCACCTAGTAAGTTACGCATATCTTTATTACCTTCATGAAATAAATAAACATATTTTGTCATATTATCCTCCTCTACAATCACAATTTGATTATATCAAAAGAAAACAAATCGAACAAGTATTTTGTTGAAAACAAGTATAATTTTACTTGTTTATACATTAATCATCATGGGCCCTAGGATGCGTATGTAAATAAACACTTCTTAATCGTTCATTGGATACATGTGTATAAATTTGAGTTGTAGATAAATTTTCATGACCTAAAAGTTCTTGAACACTCTTTAAATCCGCACCCTCATTAAGTAAATGCGTAGCAAATGTATGTCTTAATGTATGTGGGGTCAAATGAATCTTTAAACCACTCTTTTTAATTATATTTGAAAAAATTAATTCTATTCCTCGTTCACTTAATTTATTGCCTAAATTATTTAAAAACAAATAACTATTATTTCTTCCTTTAGAAAGTTCTGGACGAGATTTTCTTAAATAATCTCTTAATAAATTCTCACATACTTCTCCATACATAACATATCTTTCTTTATTCCCTTTACCCAATATCTTTATTTGACGATTAGAAAAATTTATATCCTCAAGTTTCATATTTACAAGTTCACTTACACGAATACCAGTAGAATAAATCATTTCTAAAATAAGTGCATCTCTTAAACCTAATTTACTATTTCTATCTGGCACTTTAAGTATCGTTTCTAATTCCTCATAAGTTACATAATTAGGAAGTCTTTTATCTAATTTTGGACTTGAAATAAGTAATGCAGGATTATTACTTATAATACCCTCACTCATTAAATACTTAAAAAAGCTTTTTAATGTAGATACACATCTAGCAATAGTTTTCTTACTATACCTTTTATCATATAATTGCATAAGATATCTTCTTACCACTTTATAATCAACATCTTTAATTTTACTAATACCTTCAGATTTAACAAACAATAAAAAGTCATTTAAATCATTAGTATAACTAATTAATGTTAATTCAGAATAATTCTTTTCAATTTCGATATATTCTAAAAATTTATCAACATACTTTTCCATAGCATCACCTACTAAACTAATTTTATCACAATATAAAAGAAAAGAATAATCATCTTTTCTTAACATCATAATCTAATTTTTCTAAATCATCTAAATCATATAAGGAATATAATTCATCCATATCAGGTTTACCATCACTATAATTAATATGATCAAATCTATCCTTATATTCTTTATCTAATAATAAATGCGAACTCATATAATCACTAAGGATACTTTCACGAAATTGATCTAAAATACCTTCCTTAGTAAACTCATTATAATCATCTATCTTAAGTTGAAAATCACGAAGTTTTCTATAATGACTTAAACTATCAAACATTCTTTCACGAGCTTCCATATTTGCATAATGATCACTACTTTTATCATGACTATATGGATATGTTACAACATATGAAAAAATATTTCGATAAAAAGGTTCTCCATTTTCACTTTCATAACTTAATATATATGAAGTTAAATTACTATTAGTAATTAATTCTCTTGAAATATATTCAAAATATGACCTAAAAAAGTCAGTCGTTTTAATATCATCTTTAGTTGATTCGTTATCATAACCATTATATCTATTATTATTATAAAACTCATTAATCATTGCAAGCATAATATCATTATTTTTATAAATTACATCAATTGCTCTTTCAACATGATTATATCTATATGCAAGATAAAATTCATAATTATCATTCAAATCATTTATTTTATCTAAAGTTTCTTTTAAAAGCTTGATTGTTTTCTTATTCTTTTTAAAATCTTCACTTAATTTAATGATATCTTCAGCATAAGTCTTTTTTAAATAAGATAATAACTCTTCTTTGTTATTAGCATCAGTCTTTGAAACAATAAAGGCATCTAAATTAATTAGACTATGAGTAGTATCATACTTATCATATGCAATCTCCTTTAAAGGGCATTCAAAACTTTGATGATTTTTAAGATCTCTTATTTTTAATTTATAACTTTTTCTACCACGATTTTCGTTCATAATTATCACTTCATTTCCCCTGTATTATATAATAATTAATAGTAAAAATCAAACTATTACAAAAAAATTAAAGTTTTAAACTTTAATTTTCTTCTAATTTTTTAATTATACTTTTTGCAGCTTTAATAGTCTCTTTTTTTATCTTTTTTGCAGTATCTTGAACTACAGGAGTTCCTTTTTCTACTGCATAGCTTACTAATTCTTCAGTTTTTTTTGCTAATTCTTTTGATTTTTCTTTAGCAATTTCAAGTGCTTTTTCTTTATCCATATCATCTAATAATGATTTAATATCATCTACTTTTTTATCAAAATCAGCTTTTACTTCATCCTTATCAATTTCTTTAATTTGTTTTTTAGCATCAGCATATAATTTTGATAATTTTTCTTTTAATTCTTTTCTAGTTTTATCCCCTTTATTAGGTGCGAATAACAAACCAAGTCCAGCTCCTAAAGCAGCTCCAAAAATAAATTTTCCAGTACCTTTTTTACTCATTGTCATCATCCTTTCTTCCTTTTTTTCTATTAATAAAATTAGTTAGTTTACCACTAATTAAACCAATAGCAGCATCACTTACATTAGATATTGCATCTGTTGTATTATCTATAATATTAAATACTCCATTTAGTTTATTAGATTTATCATTTACATCTTCAATAACTTTATTTATCTTAGTTATAGTAAATATAAGTCTAACAACTAAAACTATAAGTACTAATAATAGTATACTAAGAAGTGTATAAATTATTAAAGGAAAAGCATCATTATAACAAGGCATTATTCTTCATCTCTCTTTTCATACATTGTATCAATTAAATTAAATAGATCATCATCTACTTTTTTTGAACTCTTTTTACTAACTTCTGTATTAGTATGTTCAGTTTCTGTCATTTTATTAAGTTCTTCTAATGTTAAGTTTTCATTCTTTAAAGCATTTAAATCAACATCAAAATCATCTTCTGGTTTAGTTTCTTTAGGTTTATCTTTTAGATTATCATCTAGTCCAAAACCTAAATCATCAAAGAACTCATCTTTTTTATCTTCCTTTTTTTCTGATTCATCATTAAATAAAATTGATTTTTTTCCAAACATAGTATTTTCTAAATCATCTTCTAATGTACCAAATGCTTTATTACGAATATCATCAACAGTAACATTTTTTGATGATGTATATATACTATTTGGTCTTTTTGTACTTATATCTTCTTTATGATAGTTTTTATCTAAAATACCATATACTGGCGAAATGATTGGTGAAGGTTTAAATTCATGTTTTTCTTGATTTAATGTTTTAGATGCTGAATATGGTTCTCTTTTTTCACTACGATAATTTTTCTTGGTTTCAACTTGTTTTCTTTTTAATTTTTCTCTTTTCTTTTCTTCTTCTAATCTAACAGACTTTGGTTTTAATTCTTCAAAGTCACTATCATCGAAATATACTGGAAATTTAAACTTTTCCTCTCTATTTTCAACTTTTTTTGGCGTAGTATCTGTGTTAGAAACATGATCAGACACTTTAACTTCTTCTTTCTTTTCAACTTCTACAACCTGCTTTTTCTCTACTTCTGGTGCAGGTATATCAACATGAATAACTTCCTTCTTTATTGGTTCTTCATCTTCATATATTTCTTCCTCAGTAAACAAATTTTTAAATTTATCAATTAATCCCATTTTAGTCACCTCAATCTTTTTTTACTTTCTTGGAACTTTTCTTATTATATTTTAAGAATTTGCTATTTTTGTTTTCATTCTTCTTTTCAAAAACATTATACTTTTTATTTTTGTTAGTGAAATAATTTTCATCCAACATAAGTTTTATAACGTTATTATTGAATTTTACTGTTGATAAGATATAAGATGAATTCATTACAACTTCTTCAATATCTTTCTTTTCAACTAGTGATTCAATTCTAGCATAATTATATTCAAATTTAATAAGGTACTTTTTATCAACTTTATTAATCTCTAAATATGCTTGTTTATTATCTACTTTAAATACTTTTGAATAATAAGCATCTTTGTTTTCTTTATACTTTGGTTTATTCTTATAATAATATGATACGGCATCAATATATAAATAATAATAATTACCATTTGAGTATAACTTTTCATTAAGTTCATTAGTATCTATATAAGTAAGACCACGAGGTACATAATACTTATATCCTTTTCCAACTCTATTATAAGTTTTATTATTCTTAGATAATATTATATTAACTGTATTAGCAATATCTTTAGTATTAATTCTAACAGCAGTACATCCCGTTAAAAGTAATACAGATAATAAGATGATTACCTTTTTCTTCATAGCATCACCTACTCACCTAAATTATATCAAAAAAAGTTACTAACACCAAGAAAATACACCATTTTACATGTATATATAGTGTAAATGTTATTTAGATACTTCTATTTTATAAATTGGTTTACCTAAACGATGAAACTTCATTTCATACTCAGTTGGAACATTATCTGTTGTATCATCTTCATACATATTTAGTGAAATATCATCAATTCTATAACCATAATTAGTAAAACTCATTATTGAGTATTCAAATAAATGACGATTATCAGTCTTCATTATAATATGTTTCCCATTTTTAAATATATTATCGTATTTACTTAAGAATACTTCACTTGTAAGACGTCTGTTTTGATGACGCTTCTTAGGCCAAGGATCTGAAAAATTTAAATATATGGTATCTATTTCTTTGTCTAACATTTCTTCAATATCCATAGCGTTTTTACAAATCAATTTTAAATTATCTAAATCATCTTCATCTTCTAATTTTTCGATTGCGCGAACTAAAACACTATCGTATTTTTCTAATCCTATAAAATTAATATTAGGGTACTTTTTAGACATACCTATTATAAAATCACCTTTACCCATTCCTATCTCTATACAAATTGGATTATCGTTATCAAACACCTTATTAAAATTACCTTTATAATCTTCTGGATTTAATAATACATACTTTGAATTATTTACCTTTTCAGTCGCACCTTTTACTTTTTTTAATCTCATAATAATCACCTTATAGTATTATACACTAAAATAGTTTAAAAGCATATAATTAAATAGAAAAGGAGTGTATATATGAGACAAGATAGAAATGTTGGATACATCCAACCTTATCCAATGTATCCATATCAAATGCCAATGATGATAGATGAAACATCTATGGAAAATCTAACTACAACTAATCAATGTAATAATAATTCTAGACTAGAACAAAGAGTAAATAACTTAGAAAGAAGAGTATCTAAATTAGAGACAATGATTAACAAAGATAATAATATGAGTAGTTCAACAACTTATACTTCTGATTTTACTACTAACTCTAATTATCAAATGATGTAAGTATAATAAAAAGCCGGTTTTAAACCGACTTTTTTAGTTCTATCGGAAGCCTCCGCCTCCTCCGCCTCCACCGA
>CAMNHZ010000038.1 GCA_946540075.1 uncultured Bacillota bacterium | reverse complement strand
ATATTGTATAAAATAACAATTTTTATCCATAATAAAAAAAGGTGATAATATGGATGAAAATTTAGAATTATTAGAGTATATTGTTAAGAATGCTGAAATGGGTAAGTATAGTTGTGAGAAACTTATAAATGATATTAATAGTAAAGAAAATAAAATTAAGAAGGTAGTTGAAGGAATATTAAAAGGATATGAGAATTATTATAAAGATTCTAAGAAGTTAATTAATAAGTATACAGATGATATAAAAGAAAGTGGTATGATGGCTAAGATGCAGTCTTCGATAATGATGAAGATGGATGTTATGAAAGATAATAGTGATGCTAATATAGCTCATATCTTAACTCAAGGATTAACAATGGGGATAGTTGATATAACATCAAAAATTGATCGTTATGAGAAAGATGCTGATAAAAAAGTGTTGAAAATGGCAAAAGAGTATTTAAAGTTTCAACAAGAGTCAGTAGATTTCTTGAAAAAATATTTATAATATTTTTAATTGATAGATTCTATCAATTTTTTATTTATAATAAATTTATGAAATGATATAATATATATAATTAAAAAGAAGGTGATGTTATGCCAGAACTTCCAGAAGTAGAAACGGTCAAAAATAGTTTGAAGAAAGAATTGATTGGTAAGAGAATAATTGATGTTGGAGTATACTATCAAAAAATAATAGAGTATCCAACTAGTGATCAGTTTATAAAAAAAATAATAAATCAAAGGATTAATGATTTAAAAAGACGTGGTAAGTGGTTGGTTTTTGTCCTTGATGATTATTATTTATTATCACATCTTAGAATGGAAGGTAAATATATATTTAGGGATAGTTCTTTAAAGATTGGTAAGCATGAACATGTTTCGTTTTCATTAGATGATAATAGACAATTAAGATACCAAGATACTAGAAAGTTTGGACGTATGCATTTATTAGAAAAAGATGAACTGTATAAAAAGAAACCATTATGTGATTTAGGTTTAGAACCATGGGATGAAAAACTTACAAGTCAATATCTTAAAGAAAAGTATAAAAACAAAAAAATTCCTATAAAGACTGTCTTATTAGATCAAAGTATAATTGTGGGAATAGGGAATATATATGCTGATGAAATACTATTTTTAAGTCATATAAATCCATATAAAAAGCCAAATCAATTATCTGATAAAGAATTAAATAGTATCATCGAAAATACTAGAAGTGTTTTAGAACAAGCTATAGAATCTGGTGGTACAACAATTAGAAGTTATGAGTCTAGTGAAGGGGTACATGGAAGATTTCAACAAAATTTATATGTACATAATCATGAAGGGGATAAATGTCCTAAGTGTAAAAGTAATATTGTAAAAGATAGAATTGGTGGTAGAAGTACCTATTATTGTAAAAAATGTCAAAAATAACAAAAAAATGAATATAATTATTTATATTCTTTTTTATTTGTGGTAAAATGACCTAGTGCGAAAAAGTATGAAGGGAGTTAGATGTATGAAGAAAACAAAGATTATTTGTAGTATTGGACCAGCTAGTACTAATCCAAAAGTAATGGCTGAAATGGTAAAATCAGGAATGAATGTTGCACGTATTAACTTTTCACATGCAACATTAGAAGAAAGAAAAGCTGTTGTTAAATCTGTTAAGGAAGTTAGAAAAACAACAGGATCTAATATTGGTATATTATATGATACAAAAGGTCCTGAATTTAGAAATGATAATTTAGAAAATGGTAAGGTAGAACTTATAGTAGGAAATACAATTCGTGTTGTAAAAGAAAAGGTTCTTGGTAATCAAGAAAGGTTTTCTGTAAATCATCCAAGTGCGATAGATAGTTTAGAAATTGGGAATATAATTTTACTTGAAAATGGACTTATGAAATTAGAAGTTATATCAAAAGAAATTGATGGTGTAACATGTCGTATTATAGATGGTGGAGTATTAGGAAATAAGAAGAGTTTAAGTGTTCCAGGTGTTAAACTAGATATACCATTTATAAGTGAACAAGATAGAGAAGATTTGATTTATGCATGTGAAAATGATGGTGACTTTGTAGCATTATCATTTGTAAATACTAAAGAAGATGTAATCGCAGCTAAAGCAATCTTTGATTCATGTAATAGAAGTGATATGAGAATTATTGCTAAAATAGAAAGTAGAACAGGGGTAGAAAATGTTGATTCTATTTTAGATGTTGCTAATGGTATTATGATAGCTAGAGGAGATTTAGGAGTAGAAGTTCCAATTTATGAATTACCTATCATTCAAAAGAATATTATTAAAAAATGTCGTGAACGTGGTAAGATTTGTATTGTTGCAACAGAAATGTTAGAATCAATGAAGAAAAATATTAGACCTACACGTGCTGAAGTATCAGATATTTCAAATGCTGTTTTAGAAGGTACAGATGCAGTAATGTTATCAGGAGAAACTACTGTTGGAAAATATCCAGTTCAAACAGTAAAATATATGGCTGAAATATGTGAATTTGCAGAAGATAATTATAATTATGATCATAAATTTAAAGATTTAACAAATGAAAATATAACAAGTACTATTGCTAAAGGTGTAGTAGAAGCTACTAGAGATTTAGATATCAAAGCAATCATCGCACCTACTGCTAGTGGATACACACCAAAAAGAATGAGTAATTTAAAACCAAAAGCACCTATAATTGCTGGATGTAATAGTGAAAAAGTAGCTTATTCTCTTGCCCTTAACTGGGGAGTTTATCCTATTTTAATTAAACCTTGTACTAGTATCGAAGAAGTGCTTGAAACAACTCTTTCTAAAGAAATAAAAAAATCATTTAAATTATCTACTGGTGATAATGTTATTGTAACAGGAAGTTTCCCAATTAACTTAAAGACAAGAACAACTAATTTAATGAAAATTGAAACATTATAAAAAGCCTTAATGGCTTTTTTATTTTATTATAGGTTTATTTTTATACTCTGCTTCTATCATAATTTGTTTATCTTCTTCATTTAATATTGAAGCATAAACACAAGTAGAACGAAATTCAAGAGCTAACATACCACTATTTAGTTTCGAATAATTAGTAATTATTGGTAATTTAATTCTTTTTTTATTTTCATTTAAATATGATTGACCATATACACTAAAACCTAAGACTCTAATATAACGAATCTTTTTCATAGAGTCAGCTTCATCCTTTGAAAAGTTACATAGTATGTGGGTAAACATTCTTCCAATCTTATTATATGTATATCTTTTAGTCTTAATGTTTTCAACTAATTCATTATAACTCTTGGAAGGAATAATAAACTTTTTAATACGATTTTCAATTCCTTCATCAACAGTTTGATACATATCTAAATCATCTAATTCAGATAATATTTTATATTTAAGTAGAGGATAATAGTTTTCTACATTATGAACTTTATTTATATATTTTAATGTTTCCTTAGGAACATAATTACTTATATCTTGATTCTTTTTTAAAGCTTCTCTAATACTAGTCGCACTAGTTATTTTAGAGTTTAATTCTTTATCGTGGTAATTATTAGTTCTTTTTATACATATTGGTTTAATGTTAGATTTTCTTCTTATTATTTCACGAACATAGCTTATACCTAGTATATCATTAGGTGAATCAATCTTTTTATTAGTTAAAGTAAATAGTGCGTTTGATAGTGCAGTTGGATAATTAACTCCTTTACTTAGATATCCCTTAACTAATTCATCATAGTCATCATTATAAAGTTGTGCCTTAGCAAGTAGAGTAAAACTATCTATATCATTAGTTTCACTACCAAATACTAGTTTATCAACACCAAGAGCATCTAATAAAGAAATACTGCCAGCGGCAAATAAATCAGCACTTTGAGTTGCAAAAGCAAAAGGAAGTTCAACTACTAAGTCAACTCCATATTCAATTGCTAATTTAGTTTTATCCCACTTATTAATAATACTTGGTTCTCCACGTTGAAGGAAATTTCCACCTAATATAAGGATAATAACATGATCTGGACATAATTCTTTAACTTTATTTAAATGATATAAATGACCATTGTGAAAAGGATTATATTCACAAATAATACCTACAGCTTTCATAAAATCACCAACTTCTATATATCTATTTTAGCACAAATTTGTGTATTTTTAATAAATGTGCTATTATATCCAGACAAAGAGGGGGAGATATTATGATAAAACCAGAATTAACATTTGATGAATATAGTAAATTAAGTAATG
This sequence comes from uncultured Bacillota bacterium, assembly GCA_946540075.1. GTDB lineage: Bacteria > Bacillota_I > Bacilli_A > RF39 > UBA660 > CAMNHZ01. The sequence continues at coordinate 3,986 of CAMNHZ010000038.1, read as the reverse complement.
AAGAGAAGAGTGATGCATTTAATCGTTTGGTTAATAGAATTGTAATTGTTCATCCAGAATATGTAGAAGAAGCAAAAAATCAAGAGGCTAGTGATATAGTTAAAGAAATCGCTGAAATGACAGATGTTGATGTAAATAAACAAAAACCAAAATCTTTAGTAAGAAGATTATTAAGAAGATAGATTTGCCTTTTTTCAATAACTTATGTATAATGTATGCGGTGATTATATATGAAATATGATTTAACAAAACTAAAAAATAAGTTAGAGTCATACATAGAAGTCGATGATACTTATACATTTAGTGAAGAAGAATTAAAAAATTCAGGTATTATAAAATTAGATAATTTAAAAGTTACAGGTAGTATTAATTTAAATGCTTTTGATGAAGTAGAGGTATCATTATTACTTAAAGGTATAATGGTTCTTCCATCATCAACAACTTTAGAGCCTGTAAATTACAACTTAGATATCCAGATTGATGAAAATATTAATGATTTTATCGAAGAAACAGGAGAAAATTCCATATTTTGCGAAAATACTCTTGATATTTTACCAATAATATGGGAAAATATATTGGTGGAAATTCCCATGAAAGTTGTTAGTAATGATAATGCTGATATAACTTTATCAGGTGATGGTTGGAAGGTTATAACGGAATATGTTACTGAACAGGAAGTTAATCCAGAGTTAGCAAAATTAAAAGATTTATTATAAGAAAGAGGTGGAAACATGGCTGTACCATTTAGAAAAACTAGTAAGACTAGAAAAAGAATGCGTAGAACTCATTATAAAATATCTGAAAATGGAACTACAAAATGTCCAACTTGTGGTGCTACTATAAGACCGCACAGAGTATGTAAAAAATGTGGTTCTTACAAAGGAAAAGAAGTTATATCTAATAATAAAGATAACGATTAAGCAACTTAACAAGGTTGTTTTTTTCTTTACTTTAAATAGTTTATAGTCTATAATTAGATTAGGATAGGTGAGTTTGATGAATAATAAAGGTTTTACATTGATAGAGTTATTGGGAGTAGTAGTAATTCTTGGTATAATTTCTTTAATTGCTTTCCCTCCGATTATTAATCAAGTGAAAAATTCTAGAGATGATACTGACGAGAATAATAAGTCTATTATTTTTGATGCTGCAGAAGAGTATATTCTAGAACATGAAGATGTGGAGCATGATCTTAATATGAATGCTAATAAAGTTTATTATGTTTCTTTACAAACATTAGTTGATGATGGAAAATTAACAGAACCAATAACAGATATAAAAACTGGTGAAAGTTATAATCTAAATAGATGTGTAATGGTTAAATATAATAATATGTCAGATACTAGTGATACACTTTTAGATACTAATTGTCCGAGTTAATGGAGGTTTATATATATGAAGAAAAATGCATTTACACTTATTGAACTTATGGCAGTAATAGTAATACTTGCAACCTTAGCGCTTATCGTAATACCAGCTGTTGATAGATCGATAAAAAGATCTAATGAAAAGGCTTATAAAGTTCAAATATCTAATATAGAGTCAGCTGCTCAAAACTGGATGGCTGATGCTTTATCAGGTAAAGTTGAAGGATATGTTATTAGTTCACTACCATGTAAGAATACTTATGTAGATGGATCTTGTACTGATGGATTGATAAGATTACCAGATAGTGGTGAAAGTATAACTATAACTTTACAAGATTTAATTGATGGAAAATATATTGAAAAAGATGTTAAAAATCCAAAGAATGGTAATGCTAATTTTCCGTCTACAACTAGAATAATTATCAAAAATGATAATGAGGCATATACATATAATGTTATAGATTAATAAAAAGGGTTTGAAAAAAGATATTTTTGTGTTATAATTTGTAGTATTGAAAAGCTTTGATGAAGAAGTAGTAGTAAGACTTTTACTATATAGAAAGTTTATGGTTGATGGAAATAAACTAGTAATGCTTATGAATTCGTCTTCTATGCTGAATATGAGAATATTTCCGGTAACGCGTTTTAGTTATTTGAGACACTTAGGTGTAAATTAAGGTGGTACCACGGATACTTATATCACGTCCTTATCGGATTGTGATTTTTTTTATTTTGAAAGGGTGATAATATGAACGATTTAAAAGAAATATTAAAAGAGTTAGAATCAAAGATTAAAGATGTTAATGATATTAAACAGTTAAATGAGTTAAGAGTAACTTATTTAGGGAAAAAGGGAAGTATTAGTATGCTTTCTAGTAAGATTAAGGATTTACCTTTAGAAGAGAAAAAAACTTTTGGAAGTGAACTTAATAAGACTAAGGTAAAGGCAACTGAACTTATTGATGGTAAGAAGAAGGAAATAGAGGATGCTATCTTAAATAAAAAGTTAGAAAATGAAAAGATAGATGTAACACTTCCTGCTACTAAGATACCATCAGGAGCTCCTAATATATTAGAAAAATTAATTGAAGAAGTAGAAGAATTATTAATGTCAATGGGATATGATGTAGTAGATGGTCCAGAAATAGAATTAGATAAATATAACTTTGAAATGTTGAATATTCCTAAAGGACATCCAGCTAGAGATGCTCAAGATACTTTCTATATTGAGGGTGAAGAAATTCTTATGAGAAGTCAAACATCTCCAGTACAGGTTAGAATGATGTTAAAAGGTGAAGGAAAAACACCTATTCGTGTAATATGTCCTGGTAAAACTTATCGTCGTGATGATGATGATGCAACACATTCACATCAATTTATGCAAATTGAAGGACTACTTGTTGATAAAGATATTAGTTTATCTGATTTAAAAGGTACTATTGATGTAATAGTTAAAAAGTTATTCGGACAGAATAGTGAAACTAGATTTAGACCAAGTTATTATCAATTTACTGAACCTTCAGTAGAAGTAGATGTTTCATGTTTTAATTGTCATGGAAAAGGATGTAATATTTGTAAAAATACTGGTTGGATAACTGTTGCAGGTGCTGGGATTGTTCATCCAAATGTTCTTAAAATGAGTGGTTATGATCCAAAAGAATGGAGTGGATTTGCTTTTGGTTTTGGTGCTGAAAGATTAGCTATGCTTAAATATGGGATTAATGATTTAAGAACATTTTATAATACTGATTTAAGAGAAGTAAAAACATTTGATAGAAAGGAAGAAGATAGTAATGATTAGTTTAGAATGGGTAAAAGATTATATTGATATTAGTGATCAAGATTTAAAAGAATTAGCTGTAAAGATTACTAAAGCTGGTATTAATATTGAAAAAGTTATTACTAATCATATTGATAATTTAGTGATAGGTGAAGTAGTTGATTGTACACCACATCCTGATAGTGATCATTTAAATATATGTCAAGTTAAAATAAATGATAATGATGTAAAACAAATCGTTTGTGGTGCTTCTAATGTTAGAAAAGGACTTAAAGTTATAGTCGCACTATCTGGTGCTATTCTTCCTGGAAATTTTGAAATAAAGAAGAGTAAAATTCGTGGTCAAGAATCAAATGGTATGATTTGTGCTTTATTTGAATTAGGACTTGAAGAAAAAACAGAAGAAAATTATAGTAAAGGAATTCATGAACTTGCAAGTGATGCTCCAGTTGGAAAAGATCCACTAGTATATATGGGATTAGAAGATACTTTATATGAATTAGATATACATAAACATAGAAATAATGATTGTTATTATCATATTGGTTTTGCATATGAAATAGGAAGTATATTAAATAGAAAAGTCACACTTCCAGAAGATGATTTTAATGTTATAGATGATAATATCGAAAAACATTTTAAATTAGATGTTAATACTAAGAAATGTAATTATTATAGTGCTAGAATGGTTACTGATGTTGAAATTAAGGAATCACCTGATTTTATTAAGAAAAGATTAATCGCAGCTGGTATGAGACCAATTAATAATGTAGTAGATATTTCTAATTATGTTATGCTTGAATATGGTCAACCTCTTCATTTCTTTGATAAAGATAAAC
>CAMNHZ010000037.1 GCA_946540075.1 uncultured Bacillota bacterium | reverse complement strand
CAAAATAAAAGGAATAAATTCCTTTTTTTATTATACTATTGACAAACTTATGTTCGTGTATTATTATTTGTATATGAGTTTATTTATAATATTAAGTGGTTTACTGGAAAACAATTAAATGTTTTGATAAAATATAGGTATGGTGATAGTATGCTAGAAACATTAGACAATAATACATTAATAATTATTCCTAATAATATTAAAAGAAAAGTTATAAAGGAAATTAATGAATTAGAATTACTAAATATAAAGATAATGACTATAAATGAGTTAAAAGAAGAATTATTATTTAAATATAGATATGATGCCATATACTATTTATTTAATAAATACCATTATAAAATAGAAGTTATTAAAATGTATTTAGATAATCTATATTATATAGAAGAAAATAAGAAATATAATAATGCTAAATTAGATAAGTTAGTATCTTTTTATAATGAACTTGATGAAAATGGTTTAATTATAAAGAATGATTATTTTAAATATTTCTTAAAGGAACATCATGTTGTTTTTTATGGCTTTGATTATTTAACAAAGTTTGAGAATAATATGATAAATAAAATTAGAGAATATACTGACGTTGTGGTTCATTTAAATAAAGAAAATGAAAGTAAAAGGCTAACTGTATCTGAATATTTTAGTACTACTGACGAAGTAGAGGCAGTTGCTTATAAAATAAGTGAGTTATTAGATCAAAATGTACCTATTAATAGTATTAAACTTATTAATGTTAATGAAGAATATTATAATATATTAAAACGTATATTTAATTATTATAATATACCAGTATTGATTCCTAATAATGATAGTATTATTGGAACTAACATTATCAAAGAATTTTTAGAATTAATTGAAGATAATACTAGAGAAACAGTTATAAATAAGTTAATATTAAATCATAAGAATGCATCTAATAAAGAGTTAGAATTAATTAATACTGTTATAGATATTCTAAATAAATATAACTGGTATGATGGTGAACTTATCGATATCAAAGAGTTATTAATATATGATTTAAGTATGATTAAATCAACTAATATAAGTTTGAAAAATATGGTTGAAATAACTGATATTGAAAGTGTAGATAAAGATGATTATGTATTTATATTAGGATTTAATCAAGGTAGATTACCTAGAGTTATTAAGAATGAAAAATATATAACAGATGATATTGTAGATTTAGTTGATATTGATTCTACTTTAAAACTTATGGATAGTGAACGTAATAGCCTTATTAATAGATTATATGGGATAGATAATTTATTTATAAGTTATAAGAAATATAGTCTAAATAGTGAAGTATATCCTAGTAGTTTGATAAATGATCTAAGTATGGAAGTTATAAAACAAAATGTATTAATAAGTCCAACTTATAGTTCTAATTATCAAAAATTGAAGTATAGTATGTTATTAGATAATTTGATTAAATATAAAGAGATAGATGATAATTTAGCTATATTTAATCATAATTACAAAGATATAGATTACTTATCATACGATAATAGATATAAAGGAATCGATAAAGATTCTCTAGCTAAATATTTAAATAAGAAATTAGTTTTATCATATAGTAAATTAGATGATTATTATAAATGTAATTTTAAGTATCTAGTGAATGTCATATTAAAATTAGGTCATTATGAAGAAACCTTTATTACTTTTGTTGGTAATTTATATCATATGTTATTTTCTAAGTGCTATAACGATGACTTTGATTTTGAAAAAGAATATAATAGTTTTATAAATAATAGTGATAAGGAATTATCATTAAAGGAAGAAACATTACTTATTAGATTAAAAGAAGAATTAAGATTTATAATTAATGAATTACAAGAAAATAAGAAAGATACAAAGTTAAATAAAATGTATTTTGAACATAAAGTTAATTTAAAAATTCCTAGTAGTTATGATGTTACATTTAAAGGATTTATTGATAAGATAATGTATGAAGAAAAGAACAATGAAACATTAATATCTATTATTGATTATAAAACAGGTAAAAAAGATGTTTCTTTAAAATATATTAATCACGGATTAGGTATGCAGTTACCTATGTATTTGTACTTAGTTAAGAAGAGTGAGATGTTTAATAATCCTAAAATTGTTGGTTTCTATCTACAGAATGTTCTTACTTATGATAATAAAGTTCCATCTGATAAGAGTTATGCCCAAAGACGTAAAGATGGTCTAAAACTTAATGGATATTCAACTGATAATACATTATATTTATCTCGTTTTGATCCTACTTATGAAGATAGTTCATATATAAATTCAATGAAAGTTACAAAGAATGGTTTTGCTTGGTATACTAAGATAGTTACTGATAATAAGGTTGAAGAGATAGTTAATAGTGTTGATGAAAACATCAAGAAAGCAACTAAAGGAATAATTGATGCAAAGTTTGATATTAATCCTAAGATGATAAAAGGTAAAAATGAAAGTTGTGCATACTGTGAGTTTAAGGATATTTGTTTTATGACAAATGATAATTTAGTGCGCTTGAAAGAAGGTGAAGATAGTGAGTAGAAATTGGACCAAAGATCAAAATCTTGCAATTAATACTTGTGGTACTAATATAATTGTATCAGCAGGAGCTGGTAGTGGTAAAACAGCTGTTCTTACTGAGAGAGTTATAACTAAATTAAAAAAAGGTATCAGTATTAATAATTTACTTATTTTAACCTTTACCGAAGCTGCTGCTAGTGAGATGAAAGATCGAATTAGAAAAGCTATTAGTGAAAATGAAGATTTGAAAGACCAATTAGCGCTACTAGAAAGTAGTTATATTACTACTTTTGATAGTTATGCTTTATCAGTAGTTAGAAAGTATCATTATTTACTTAATGTTTCACCAAATGTAGGAATTATATCATCAGATATTGTTGATATCGAAAAAAAGAAGATAATTGACGATATATTTGATGAATATTATGCAGAAAAAGATGATAAATTTTTGAAAATTATTCATGACTTTTGTTTAAAAGATGATAATAATTTAAAAGATGGAATTTTAGGAATTAATAAAAAATTAGATTTAAAGAGTAATAAAAAAGAATACTTAGAAAAACATATAAGTACATATTATAGTAAAGATGCTATTAATAATAGTATTGATGATTATCTTAGTATTATTAAGAATCATATTAGTTTAATTCATAGTTTAACTGATGAACTAAGTTATTTAGTTGATGGTAAATACTATACTGATTTTATCCAACCATTTAATAAACTATACCAATCTGATACATTAGAAGCAATAAATGACAGTATTGATTTTTCAATAAAAAAAGTACCAAAGAATGCAGATGATGTAGTTAAAAGTATTAAGGGAAAAATAAGTGATGAACATAAAAAATTGAAAAAAATATTAATTTATCAAAATGAAAATGAAATATATGATGAAATTAATCTTACTAAAGATTTATGTTCATTTGTTATTGATGTTATAAATAAACTTGATCATCGTATAGAAAAATATAAGAATAAGTTAAATGCATATGAGTTTAATGATATTGCTTTAATGGCAATTAAAATTGTTAGAGATTTTCCATTTGTTCAAGATGAAATAAAAAATAATTTAGAAGAAATCTTAGTTGATGAATATCAAGATACTAATGATATTCAAGAAGAGTTTATATCTCTAATTAGTAATAATAATGTTTATATGGTAGGGGATATAAAGCAATCTATATATATGTTTAGAAATGCTAATCCATATATTTTTAAATCAAAATATGATTTATATTCTAATACTGATAAGGGAGTAAAGATTGATTTAATTAAAAATTTTAGATCAAGACATGAAGTATTAGATGGTATTAATGATATTTTTAAACATATTATGAGTGATAATATTGGTGGAGCTAATTATATAAAAGATCATATGATGCTTGCTGGAAATATAACTTATGATAATGAAGGTAAGAATAATGAGAATAATAATTTAGAAATATATAATTATCAATATAGTAAAGATATTCCTTATAAGAAAGAGGAAATTGAAGCATTTTTTATTGCTAATGATATTAAGAATAAGATTAACCAAAAATATCCGATATTTGATAAGAGTATTAGACCATGTAAATATAGTGATTTTGTAATACTATTAGAGGATGCTTCATTATTTGAATTATATAAAAAGATATTTATGTATCTAAATATACCACTTGCTATGTTCAAAGATGAATCTATAAAATCTAGAGAAGATATATTAATTATTAAGAATTTATATATACTTGCTAGTAGAGTATATAATAAAACTTATGATGTTGATTTTAAACATGCTTTTGTAAGTGTTTTAAGAAGTTATTTATTCAGTTGTTCTGATCAAGAAATATTTGATATAGTGACTAATAATAGTTATTATGATACTGATCTATTTAGAATGATAAAGGAAGTTAATGAAGATTATAATTCTTTAACTATCGCATCTTTGTTAGATAAAATGATTGATTCTTTCCATTTCTATGATAGTTTTATTAAAATAGGAAATGTTAAGGAATTAATTAATAGATTAGATTATATAAAGGATAAGGCACTTGAACTTACTAATCTTGGATATACTATTGATGATTTTATAGATTATTTAGATGAAGTTTTAGAAGGAAACAGTGATATAAGACTTAAAACACCTGTAGTTAATTCTGATAGTGTTAAAATAATGACTATTCATAAATCTAAAGGACTAGAATTTCCAATCTGTTATTATGCGATGACATATAAAAATTTTAATTTAGATGATGTAAAGGGTAATTTCTTATTTGATAATAAATATGGTATTATTTTACCTTACTATAAAGATGGTATAGGTGATACGGTATTAAAGATTTTATATAAGAATAATTATATAAAAGAGAATATAAGTGAGAAGATTAGACTTTTCTATGTTGCTTTGACTAGAGCTAAGGAAAAAATGATAATTGTTAGTAATTTAGATGATAATTTATATACATTTAATGGTGAGATTGTAAATGATATTGATAGATTAAATTATAATTCTTTGGGAAGTATTCTATCTAGTGTTAGAGACAAACTATCTAATTATATTAAGCCACTTAATATTGATAGTTTAAATATTAGTAATGATTATATTTTAAAAAGTAAATTTGACTATAATAAACTTATACCTGATAGTGATACTTTAATTGATATAAGAGAAAACAAGGTTATTAATAGTGAAATAAAAACTAGTCATTTTTCTAAGGAAGTACATGAATTAATTGATCGTGATACTGATGATGTTTTAGACTTAGGTACTAAAGTTCACTATTTACTTGAAGTTATTGATTTTAAGAATCCAAACCTAGAATTCATTGATGATGATTATATAAAAGATAAGATAAAAGCGTTTTTAAATCATCCAATTTTAGATAATATAAAAAATGGAAAGATTATGCATGAATATGAATTTATATATGATAAAAATGATGAACGTCAGCACGGAATAATCGATTTAATGATTGAATATGATGATTATATTGATATAATTGATTATAAACTAAAGAATATATCTGATCCTAATTATCAGAATCAAGTAAATGGGTATAAAGAATATATTAAGGCTAAAACTAATAAAAAAGTATATGGATATTTATATTCTATTATAGATGAAAAATTAGAAGAGGTTATTTAATGAGAGTATTAATAGATGGTGATGCATGTCCAATACTTAATGATATTACTAGTTTAGTACTTAATCATAATATAGAAGTAATAGTTTATCACGACATTTCTCATAATATAAATATCGATGGTGTAAAAAGTATCGAATGTGATATTGGATATCAAAGCGTTGATATGAAACTAGTAAACGATATAGAAAAAGGGGATTTAGTAATAAGTCAAGATTACGGGGTTGCAGTTATTTCCTTAAGTAAGGAAGCGTATGTATTAGATTTAAAGGGTAATCGTATTACTAATGATAATATTGATTTACTTTTATATCAGAAATATATTAACAATAAGAATAGAAAGCAAAGAATTAAGACAGTAAATCCTAAAAAGAGAAGTAAAGATGATGATAATAAACTACTATTTAATATTGAAAAAATCTTAATTGATCATAATTAGATATAAAAAAACTATGACTAATTTTCAGTCATAGTTTTAATTTTTTCAGTATTTTTGAAATTTACTTTTGAAATATCATTTAATATATCAAAACCATATTCTTTTACTAATTTTAAACCTGCTTCATCAACAAGATTACTCGCACCTTTTGGTAAAATCATATTTACCTTTTGACATATTTTACTATATTCTTTTATAAATACATATCTACTTATTAATGATGCACAAGCAACTGCTAGTGATTTATCTTCACCCTTAGTTAAGAATGTTATATCTCTAACAACGTTAGTTCCTTCTTTTAAATAGCTATAATATACATATTTTTGAGCAAATTGATCGACAATAATATAATCATAATTTGGATATTTTTGTCTTAAATTAAACAGAACTTTGTTATGAAGAATAGCTTTTAATTTATTCATGTTATATCCCTTTGAATATTTATCGTTATAATCTTTATTAGATAAGATAATACATTCATATGGAATTTTATTTATAAACTTAGGAACAACTTCCAATATTTTATCGTCAGTCATTTTTTTGCTATCTTTTATACCTAATTCTTCTAAGAAAGGTATATCTTCTTTTTTTACATATGTCGCACATACAACGATAGGACCAAAATAATCACCAGTTCCAACTTCATCAGAACCAATCGCAGTAGAATTATATATTTTAGGGTCTATATATTCTGCTTTTTTATCTTTCTTTTTATTTTTATCTTCACTGTTTGTAACTACTAGCTTCTTAGTAGGATTATTATGTCTTTCTCGCTCAATCCAAAATTGACTTGATAAGTCAGCATCTCTTCCTTGGAATACAGCTTTACCAGATTCATAAAGAGTTACAACTGTATCAGCATCATCTGCTTGAAAAACTGCATAAGGAGGAGTTTTTGGTCTTTTATAATCATTGAAAAACTCATCCATTTCTTTTTTTGTATTTTCACTAACTTTTAGTGTTATAACCATATTATCACATCCATAGTTTAATTTTATCATAAAAAGTTATTAAAATCTTTATTTTTTGGCAAATTTATAATATAATTTATATGAAAGAAGGTTGATTGTGTGAATATTATTGACATAATAATAGTGTTAATTATTTTATCAGGGGCCGTATTTGGATTTAAAAATGGACTTACTAAACAATTAGTATCTTTTGTTGGATTTATAATTGTTATGATACTATCATTTATGCTTAAAAACCCAGTAGCAATGATTTTATATGATGTATTACCATTCTTTAATACATTTTCACTTGTAAAAGGGGCAACTATATTAAATATACTTATGTATGAGTTATTAGCATTTATAATAGTATTTTCAATATTAATGATTATATATCATATATTAGTAAGATTTACTTCAATATTTGAAACAATATTAAAGTTTACTATTGTTTTAGGGATACCATCAAAAATATTAGGTGCGATAGTTGGAATGATTCAATATGTATTTGTAGCTTGTATTGTTGTATATATATTATCAATTCCAATGTTTAATATTAAAGAGTTTAACGAATCACGTTTGAAAAATGAATTATTAAATAGGACACCATTTTTATCAACTCATATTGGTAATACTATGGTAATGATAAATGAATTTGCAAGTTTGAAAGAAAAATATACTGATTCTAATTCTAATAATTCTGATTTTGATCGTGAAACATTAGATTTATTACTTAAGTACAAAGTGGTTAATGTAAAAGCCGTTGATAAATTAGTTAATACAAACAAGATACAAATAGATAAAGTTGATACTGTTTTAAGTAAATATAGATAGGGGAGATAATGTGGAAATAAATGGAATATCTGAATTAGAAAAAGTTACTAGTGAAGGACTTGTCGTTGTTGATTTTTTCGCAACATGGTGTGGTCCATGTAAGATGTTAAGTCCAGTTCTTGAACAAATTAATGAAGATAGAAGCGATGTAAAAATAGTAAAAGTTGATATCGATAATAATATGGATTTAGCTAAAAAATATGGAATAATGAGTGTTCCAACAGTTATTTTATTTAAAGATGGTAAAGAAGTAGATAAGAAAATTGGATTTATGCCAAAAGATATGATAACTGAATGGCTAAATGAATACAAGTAAATTACTTGTATTTTTTTGTATAAGTATTTATATTGTAGTAAGAAATGTTTTTGATATAAAAAAATATGTTCATTGATAACTTGAACATATTTGATATATATTATTGTTTGGATAATTTTTATAATAATAATAAGACATATAGATTTATTCATAATGTAGTATAAATGGTACAAATAAAAAGTAGTAATCTATATG
>CAMNHZ010000036.1 GCA_946540075.1 uncultured Bacillota bacterium | reverse complement strand
AATTTTTTATTATATAGCAAGAAATTATCACCTATTTTTTCTACTTTTGGTAAATATATTTTAGTTAGTATCTCATTAAACATAAGAAAGTTATTTCCAATTCTTCTTAAATTAGGAAACTCTATACTTAATAGTTTTTCATTTGCATTTAAGAAATTATTTCCAATAATTTCTACTTTTGATAAATTTATTTCTCGGATATTTCGATTGCAGTTCATAAAACAATTACCAATAATCTTAACGTTAGGTAAATTAATATGGTCTATTTCTGTATCTGAGTTTAAGAATTTATCTCCTATGATTTTTACTTTTGACATATCAACACAAGATAATTTTTCTGCCTTTGTTAAGAAATTATTTCCAACAACCTCTACATTTTTTAAACATACATCGGTAATTTTTTTATTATTAATTAAAAAGTCATTATTAATCTCTTCTACTTCTGGTAAATCCAAAACTTTTAAGTTAGTATTATGAATCATAAAATTATCATAAATTTTTTTTATTTTTGAATTCTTATATTTAATAATGTTATTCTGATCATCTAAGACAATAATAATACTATCGTCTAAATATATTTTTTTCTTTTTGTTTTGTTTATCTAACTTTACTTCTATCTTTTTTATATTATCAAAATGTTTTGTTAAGTCATCATCTATACTTTTATCGTAAATAACAATACTCTTATCTCGTAAATTAAGTATAAAATAATCTAATACTATATGATCCGCTTTATCATATTTTTTTACATCTGAATTATCTATTATTATATTATCTGGGCAATAATATATATTATTAATTTCATAATTATATTTATAATACTTTCCATCATTTGCTTTTACGTATTTTGGTATTTCAAAGCCATATTTATTATAATTTATATTTAAATTATATTGTTTTTCAAATGCTTTTGTTAATCCTTTTTTGATATTATCTAAATTATTTGAAAATGTTGCATCAGAGTTAATCACACTATGATTATATCTATTCTTTATTGATAAAGTATTAGTTTCTCCCTTACTAAACTGTATACTTATAACTGATACCCCATAATCATCCTGTCTTTTTGGTTCAATAAATTCTTTTATTTCATCAACATTTTTCTTTACAGCAAAAAAGACATAACAATTATTCAAACGATTATTATTAAAAGTACATAATTGTTCTTTCTCTTTATAATACTTTTTAAATGACTGTATATCTGCGTTACTATGACATTCATAAAACTTATACTCTGCCTCGTCTAGTAATTCTTCAACACTTTTTTCACTCTCAACATATGTTTCTTCACCTTTAAAGAGACTATATATATAATTTTTAAATGATTCTTTTAGATTATTACCAATAATATCGTTATACAAAAATTTTGAATAAGCAAAATTATCCGATAACAATTGATATAGCGAGCCATTTGTTTCAAGGATAGTAGGAAATAATTCTCGGCATAAGTGCATCATATTTTCGCCATATTTCTTTTTTATCATATATAAATCATCATGCATTTTACTTCCTCCTTTTGCTTCTTTTCTTGGTATTATAGCATAATTAATATCTTTGTCAAAATAAATAAAAATACCGGCTTTATAACCAGTATTTTTGTAAATATTATCTAGTAATCTTTCTTATTAATGTAAGCATTTTATTCTTTTGATGTTTTTTTGTTTTTGAACCAACTAAATAGAATTCTTTTAAACATTTATTATATTTTAAAAAGTTATTTTCTTTAGTTATTAATTTTGGTAAATAAACTAATCTTAATTTTCTATTAAATTTCATAAAGTTTTTACCAGCTTTTTCTAAATTCTTTAAGCATAATTCTGACAACTTACTATTATAGTATAAGAAACTATTTCCCACACTAATTAATTCTGGAGCATATAGTTCGATTAACTCTTCGGCATGATATAGAAAATCATTTCCTGCATTCTTTAATCTTGGAGTATATAAAGTTTCTATATGACTGTCAAATTTTAGAAAATTATCACCCGCAGATTCTAGTTTTGGTAGATATAATTGATTTAATTTATCGTTATCTCTTAGAAAGTCATTTCCAACAACTTCTACATCTTTTAAATATACCTTTTTTATTTGAACACTATTTTTTACAAATCCATTACCAATTCTTTTTACACTTGGTAAATTTAAATATGTTAAATCTTCATTAAACACTAAAAAATCATCATCTATATATTCCAGTTTTGGAAGATTTAGAACATTTATTGTTCGATTTTTCTTAATAAATGAATCTCCAACTTCTTTTAAATTAGGCATTTCTATTTTTGTTAAGTTTTCATTATTATATAAGAATTTATCTCCTACAAATTCTACTTTTGGTAAATCAATATTTTTTAAATTTTGATTAGAACACAAAAAATAGTCATCAACCATCTTTAAACTTTTTAAAGATAATGTTGTTAATCGTTTATTATTATATAAAAAGTCTGTTCCTATTGTTTCTACTTTTGGTAAATTTAAAGTTTTTAGTTTTTTATTATAACGCATAAAGCTATTATTTATATTTCTTATATTTGGGTTAGTATACTTGATTATACAATTATATTGATCTAGTACAATTTCAATATTATCATTAATAATTATATGTTTATTATTATTTATCTTATCTACCTTTACATTTATCTTTTCTATATTAGATAAAGACTTGGTAAAACCATCTTCTAAATCCTTTTTATATGTATCTATTTTTTTATTTTCTAAATCTAGTATAAAATAATCCGTTACTAAATATTTTGATTTATCATATTTCTTTACTTCACCATTATCAATTATTATGTTATCTGGACAATAATATACTCCATCTATCATGTAATTATATTTATAATACTTATTATTTTTTGATTTTACATATCCTGGGATTTCGAAGTCAACATTATTATAATTTATATTTAAATTATATTCTTTTTCAAATGCTTTTGTTAAACCTCTTCTTATATTGTCTAGGTTATTTGAAAATGTTGCATCGGGATTATAAACCGAATGATTATACCTATTCTTTATTGATAATGTATTAGTTTTACCTCTACTAAATTGAATACTTATTACTGATGTACCATAATTATCTTCTCTTTTAGGAAGGGGAAAGTTTTTACGATCTATCTTGTCAGCATTTTCTTTTAAGGCAAAGAAAACATAACAACGATCTAATCTATTACTATTAAATGTACATAATTTCTCTTTTTTTGCATAGTACTTTTTAAATGATTGAATATCATCTTCACTATGACACTCATAAAGAGTATATCCCGCATCTTTAAGTAATTCTTTTACCGATTTGTCCTCATCATAAATACATTGTTTTTCAACATCAACGAAACTATATATATAATTTTTGAATTCATCTTCTAAGTCGTTATTTATAATATCATTGTACAAAAATTTTGAGTAGGCAAAGTGACTAGATAAGATTTCAAATAATAAATTATCTTTTTCTAATATCGTAGGAAATAATTTTCTACATAATTTCATCATGTTTTCGCCATACTTCTTTTTTATTCGTTTCAAATCCGAATTCATCTGATAGTTCACCCCCTCTTTTTATCAATATTTTCAGAAATGTATTATATATCAATTATAATTTTTGTCAAATAAAAAAGAGTTTATAGTCGGCTTAACAAATCACTTATTTCACCGGCATCAAACCCTTTTTGATATAATTTAGACTTTATATGCATTTTTAGTTCATTATCTTTATATTTTTTTGATAAACGATTATATATCTTATTATATTCTTTTTCAATTATACTATTATCTTTTTTTTGTAATGATTGAAAAGTTTCTTCTATCATCATAGTATCATATCCCAATTTCAAAAAATAATTAAATAGTTTTTGTTTTAACATGTAATTTGAATATTTATGATTAGAATCAATTTTTTTCTTCATTTGTTTGGATAGTTTTTGTCTGACAATATCATCATCTATTTTACAAATATTATCTTCTATAAGATTAGGATCAATTTTATGTTCAAGTAATTCTTTCCTAATTTTATTTGGACCTGATGTACTTAAATTAATTCTATCTGATATGTATGCCTTAGCAAATTTTTCATCATTTAATAGTCCAATTTTAGATAATTTTTTTATTATCTTACTTATATGTTCATTAGAAACATCTTTTTTTTCTAAAAACTTTGTTATTTCATATGTGCTACGGAATCTGATACCAATAAATTTAATTGCTTTATTATAATTATCATAATAATTATTATCCTGTGTTAAGTCTTTTATTAAACTCATGTCTATTTCTTTTTTATATAATAAATTATACTTTAATATTACTTCATCATATGTGGTTATTTTATCACCATTTGATAATTCTATTTTATATTTACCATTGCTTAACTTTTTTAGTTTAGTTATTTTCATATTGGCATCACCATTTAAATTATATCAACCGTTTAATAAATATACAAGTAAATTAACTACAAAAAAATCTTATACTATTTAATATGTATAAGATCTTTTGCTACCTCTTCTAAAGCTCGACCAATGTTTTTTGTTGAAACATAGTCCTCTTCATTCATTTGATAATGTTTTGTTTCATTCATTTCTCGTGCTCGTTTTGAAACTAAGTTAACTAGCAAATACTTTGAACCTACTTTCTGTAATAATTTATCAATTGATGGATAAATCATGTTATCACCCCTTAATTTTATAATAAATTAAATCTATCCATATTTCAAGCAAGTTAGTAATTTTTGACATAGTTTTACACATTATTTTATAACTTCGATAATTAATGGGCTTTTATCAAAGAAATGTTCACTTGAACTATAACAATCTAAAATTTCATTAACATTAACATCTTTATTACCTACATAGATTTTTAATAGTTCTTCATTTTCTAAAACAAAGTCACCTACTTTTTTACTTAAAACAATTCCTACTCCATGATCTATTTCATCGTCAATAGTTAATCTTCCTGCTCCCATATCACGTACTATCTCACCCATTTTATATGCATTTATATCTCCAATAACACCTGTTTTTTTGGCTTTTATTGATATACATTTATCACTTACTTCTATTGAATTTATATCTCCGCCTTGAGCTTCTACTAATTCTACAAATTTATCATATGCTTTACCATTATTAAGGTTTTCTTCTAGCATATTATAAGCTTCTTCTTCACTTATGTTTTTTGCTAGACTAACCATTATGCTGCCTAATTTTAACACTAACTCATGCAAATCTTTTGGTCCTTTTCCTTTTAATGTATCTATACTTTCTTTTACTTCTAAAGCATTACCGATCGCATTACCTAGTGGTTCTGACATACTTGTTAATACACATACAGTTTCTCTTCCGTGATGATTACCTATTTTCACCATTAATTCAGCTAATCTTTTTGCTTCACTATATGTTTTCATTAAAGCACCTGCTCCAACTTTAACATCTAACACTATTTTATCTGCTCCACTAGCTAGTTTCTTACTCATTATACTTGAAGCTATCAAAGGAATTGATTCAACCGTTGCGGTAACATCTCTTAAAGCATACATTTTTTTATCAGCTGGTACTAAATTACCTGTTTGACTTACTAATGCAACCCCGATACTATTTACTTGATTAATAAAGTCATCCATATTCAATTTAACATTAAAATTCTTAATTGATTCTATTTTATCAATAGTACCGCCAGTATGACCTAAACCTCTACCACTCATTTTAGCAACAGGAATACCTAAAGAAGCTACTAATGGAATAAGTACTAGAGTTGTTTTATCTCCTACTCCTCCTGTAGAATGCTTATCAACTTTTATACCATTGATACTACTTAAATCAATTTTATCACCGCTATTTAACATTATTTCAGTAAGATTTATTGTTTCTTCATCAGTCATGCCATTAATAGTAATTGCCATAAGTAGTGCGCTCATTTGATAATCTTTAATTTTACCATTAACAAAACCATTAACAGCAAAAGCTAGTTCTTCTTTAGTTAATCTGTAGTTTAATCTTTTTTTGTCAATAATTCTTTCTATTGTCATATTATCACCTATTATTATTCTAGCACATATTATTATAATTACATATAAAAAAATAAGGTATTACACCTTATTTACACGTATATCCTTGACTTTCATAAGATTCTTTTAACTGTTTTTTAGTAGCATTTAAATTATAATCGTTATTATCTGTTGTTTGAGCTGGATCAATTAATAATGTTACTATAGCAGTATCATCTGTTTTTGAACCTTCAACTTTATATCCAGATTTATCTTTATAATTAGATAAAGAATCCATTAATTCATCATATTTTTTATTTACATCATCTTTTTTTGCATCAGGAATTTTTACACTAAGTTTAATTTGTAAATCATTCATTTTATCATTATCAAAATTAACTGTTACTTCTTGCATACTAACAACATTATCTGTTTCATCAATTCCTGTACAAACAAGTTGATTACTATTATCAGTTTTATATAAAGTGTCCTTTAACAGTATTCCAAATACAATTATAATAAATAACACTAATACTCCTAAAGTAATCTTTGTTAATAAATCATTATCTATCTTACCCTTTTTTATCTTTTTCATTACAATCCTCCTAATATAAATAGTACACCATTATATTTTTATAGTCAAGTTTAAAAGAGGATGGAGGTAATTATAAAACTTGTAATTATTCCTGCTACATCAGCGCATAAACCCGCAATTAGAGCATATCTTATTTTCTTTATATTAATACTTCCAAAATAAAGTGTTATAACATATAAAGTTGTATCTGTTGAGCCTTGTAAAACCGAGGCTAATCTTCCTACAAAACTGTCAGGTCCATATTTCTTTAGTATATTAGAAAGAATTGCTAGCGATGAACCACCTGATATTGGTCTTATAAAAGCCATTGGTAGTATTTCAAATGGTAAACTTAGATACTCTAATACTGGTTTTAAAAATCCAAATAAGAATGGCACAATTCCACTATTTATAAATATATTAATACCTAAAATCATAGCTAATAAACATGGAAATAAATCTTTAATTAGAATAAAACTATCCTCAACTCCACTTATAAAAACATCATATATATCAACCTTTTTGTATAATCCATATGAAATTATTCCAAGTACTAAAAGAGGTAATACAAAATCTGATATATTAGTCATTTAAAACTCTCCCTAATACTCTATCAGCTAGAAATCCGAATATAGTAGATGAAGTTGTCGCAATTAAACAAGCTAGTAATATTTCAGTAGGATTATTACTTCCATAAAGTGTTCTAAGTGAAATGATAGTTGTAGGTATGATTGTTAAACAACTAGTATTTAAAACCAGAAAAGTTATCATGCTTTTACTAGCTGTATCTTTTTTATCATTAATTTGTTGCAACGATTTCATTGCCTTTAATCCAAATGGAGTTGCAGCACTTCCTAACCCAAACATATTAGCAACCATATTAGATGCTATAAACCCCAGAGATTCATGTCCTTCTGGAATATCTGGAAATATATATCTTAATAAAGGCATTAAAAGATGCGTAAACTTTTCTAATAGACCAGATTCTTTTGCAATATTTATGATTCCCAACCATAGTGCAATTACTGGAAATAGTTGTAACATCATATCAATTGTTGTCTTTCCACTAGATATTATTTCTTTATTTATAGCACTTATATTGGAAGTAAATAGGCAAAACATTATACCTACTAATATGAAAAATCCCCATATTTTATTTACCATAATTTAAACCATTTCCTTTTTTTGTTTTTATTATTAGTATGTTCTTTGATATATATTGGTTCACTTAAAATTTTTTTATCACTTAACATTACTTCTACATTTCCAACTTTACCACTTACTTTTTTATTCTTATCTAAGTGATATTCTATCTTTATTAAATCTTCTTCATCTTCTCTTAACGGATATTTTATATCATTTTTTATATATAACTTTTTATTTTTATAATATTTATCATCATTAATAGTTATAATACCTTTATTAAGAATCGAATAACTATGATATTTATTAAAATATTCTTCATAAAGATTCTTATGGTCATTAAAATCATTACCATCATTTAATGTTACTATTACTAAATTCAAATTATCTTTTGATGCAGTTGATACAAGTGTTCTTCGAGCTATTTTAGTAAATCCTGTTTTTCCTCCTGTTGTATATTTATATAAACGTAACAATTTATTTTTGTTGGTCCATGAATATGTATTCATATTTGTACTAAGCTTATAATTCTTTGTAGCAACTATCTTTCTATAATCCTTATTTTTCATAGCGTAACTTGTAAGTATTGCCATATCATAACTTGTTGAGTAATTTCCTTTGTCTTCATCAAGACCACTAGGATTATAAAATGTAGTATTATTCATTCCTATTTCTTGTGCTTTCTTATTCATCATTTTTACAAATTGATCTACCGATCCACCTATATTCTTAGCCAAAGCTAGTGCGGCATCATTTCCGCTTCGTAACATGAGTCCATATGTTAAGTCACGAATTGTCATTACTTCACCTTTTTTTATATAAATCCCAGACCCATAAGCTTTATCAATTTCACTACCTACCTTAATTTTTTTATCTAGTTTTCCGCTCTCACATGCAAGTATCCCAGTCATTATCTTAGATATAGATGCAACACTTCTTACCTCATTAATATTCTTTTGATATAGTATTC
>CAMNHZ010000035.1 GCA_946540075.1 uncultured Bacillota bacterium | reverse complement strand
TTTTACAAGAACTATTAATTATATATTATCATTGCACTGAAACAATATAATTGATCTTCTCCAGAAGTTGTGATTGCGACCTGGAACTTTATATCAATAACTTCTACATCTTTTTCATCAATAAATTTATTAATACTTTTTTCTAAATCAAGTTCATGTGACTCATCAAATAACTTTACTTTCATATATCATCACCATTAATATAGTAGCACTACTTAATAGAGATTAATGTCGAATTAACTTCATTACTAATGGTTTAAATTTATCATAGAAATATTTAAATTCACCACTACGATAAAAAATTAATACATATAAAGCATTTATAATTATAAATGATACTATACCTACTAATATCCAAACTATTAAATTAGATATAACTATAAATGTAGATAGATAATACATACTAAAACCAACTATGGTAAATATTAATATATATTTTAAATATGATACATAATAATTAAATGGATTCATTTTAAAACCGTGTTTATAAACAATATAAGGATCCATCCATGCGGTAGTAAATATTCTACTAGCAATTGTACCAAGTACTACTCCTAGTATTCCTAAATATTTTACTAGTATTATAGATACAACTATATTAGTTATTATCATAAATACTGGACGCCATTTATTCTTATAGAATAATCCATAAGCAGTTATATAAGAGTTTGGTGTTGTTTGCATACCAAATATATAAAAGTTATATACTAAAGCAAATACAACTGAAATA
Organism: uncultured Bacillota bacterium; assembly: GCA_946540075.1. Taxonomy (GTDB): domain Bacteria; phylum Bacillota_I; class Bacilli_A; order RF39; family UBA660; genus CAMNHZ01. The sequence continues at coordinate 8,137 of CAMNHZ010000035.1, read as the reverse complement.
TCTGTTACAAACTTAGTACCAAAACAAATCTTAATAAATGAATTAAATAATATTAATAGTAAAACACTAAATACACTATAAATCCAGAAATTAATAAATACTAACTTATTAAATACATCTTCACTGTGCTTACTATTGCTTGTAGCAACTAAATTACCAATACTAGATGTAATAGCATTAAATAGTTGATTTGTTACCGTAATAAGTGAATTTACAATTAAAATATAATTAGAATAGATACCTACTGGAATTAATCCTAAAAACTTAGATATTACTAAATTATCAGTTCCATTTGTTACAACATTACCAACTTTATAAATAAACAAAGCTGAAACATTCTTTATAATACTATTTAAGTCTTTTTTATCCATCTTTTCATTTGTTTTCTTTTTAATATATGGATACATCTTATTAGCTTTAATTGATATATATATATTCTGTAGAACTACAAATACAATTGCTGAAACTAAGAAAAGAATGAAGTTTTTAAATACTATTAATACAAATATTTGAACTAATGATAATAAGAATGAAAATACAAATACTATTCTAGCTGTAATCGCACTTTTTTGATCTGCATCTATAAGCATTTTCTTATATACAAAGAAATAACTAGATGCTGAATGAATTACATATAAAGAATATATTAAATATAAATTAGGTACTCCTTGACCATCTTTTATTAATGCTGGTAAAAATGGTATTAAACCTAATCCTACGATTATTACTACTGTTCCTATAATATTATATACTTTAGCATAAAAATTCATTAAAACATTTATTTTATTCTTATCATTGTGTGCTAAAGGTCCATACAAACTATATGGAATAGCTGTTCCTAATCCTAAGTCAGCTAATGATAACATAGTTATTATATTACTAAATAATCCATTAACACCTAAATACTCCATACTAATAACTCTTACAAATACTATTTTAACTATAAAATTCATTACTACCGTTAATATTTGAGTAGTTATTGAAGTAATTGAATTAACTATGGAATTTCTCGTTCTTGATTGTCCTTTCATGATTCACCTCTACTAATCATTATATCATGTTTACTAAAAAAACAAAAAAAGACTGATGATTCAGTCTAATTTTATTATCCTCTTGGTATATAAGTATATGGATTAATAATATATCTTACATAAGTACCATGGCCTGTAAATCTACTATCAGACCATCCACGTCCTTCTGACATTTCTAAATGAAGATGGCATCCAGTTGAATATCCAGTTGATCCCATATAAGCAACAACTGTATCTGTATCTACCCATTGACCAACAGACACTGGTATATTAGCTTGAACATGGGCATATTGAGAGAATACCTTTTTACCATTAACATCATGTTCAATAAGTACCATATATGCACCCCATGTATCAAGTTTATTACCAACATAATATACAGTTCCAGGATAAACAGCATAAATAGGTTTACCACAACCACAACGAGCTATATCGATTCCTTTATGTGATCCAGAACTACCATCCCAATCATATCCTTGAGTAACTTTACATCCACTAACAGGATACTTAAATCCTCCAGCATTTAATGTTCTAGTAGAACTTCCAGATGAAGAAGATCTATAACTACGATTAATTCTAACAGGCACTGCACATGTAACCCCAATAACATCATTAGATTTACATCCCTTATTTCTATAGTAATTAACACGATCTTTATAAATTTTTAATTCAGCATAAACACTAGTCATACTACCTTCTACTAAACTACTATCAGATTCAACACTTTGTTTTTCCTTATTCAATTGTTGTTGTAAATTAGATAATTCTTGTTTCTTATTCTTCAATTGTTCTTTTTTCTTAATATTTTCATTTATAAGATTTTGTAACTCTTTAGCTTTAGCATCATTATAATCAGTCATCTGTTCAACTACTGAAAATCTATATATCATATTAGTGATACTATCTGCGCCAAAAATATACTTTAAATATACATCACTACCACTATTAACAACTTGTAGATATGATACAAAACTCTTTATTTCTTTATCTTTTTCCTTTATCTTTTTATTACTTAGTTCAATATCTTTTTCTATTTGAGTCATATCCTTTTGAATTTGAGTAATTTGCTCACTTATACCAGCAACTCTTGCTTTAATTTCTTTCATTTTTCTTTCATTTTCTTCAAGTTTTGCCTTCTTACTTGCAAGATCAGATTCATATTGAGCAACTTTATCTTCATATTCTTTAAGTGTTGTCGCACTTGCCACCATTGGACTAAACAACATAAACATTAATATTAATGATAAACTCATACATATATATTTTTTCATAAGTCCCTCCCTAATCTTTTAATAATGCGATTGATCTTTTATAATTAGGATAATACTTCTTAACAGTTTCCCAAAACTGTTTAGAATGATCAAAATGAACAAAATGTGATAACTCATGAACAACAACATACTCAAGCGCACTTACATCATACTTCATTAAATTAGAATTAAGTGTGATTGAATCATCCCTTTTGTTACATACACCCCATCTTGTCTTCATCTTTCTTATCTTTAAAATTGGATAAGGTATATCCTCTTCAAATTGATTATAATAATAATCAATTTTCTCTTTAAACAAATTTTTCATCTCTTTTTTATACCATCTATTAAGACTATCCATACTTTTTACATATACATGATTTTCATCAAATTCAATAGTCTTTAGTGTAGATACTACTATTATATCATACTTACGCCCCATATAATAAAAATTATTCTCTTTTTCTTGTTGTTTTAATTTTTCATCAATCATAGTTATTAATGAATCATGATTATTTCTAAGTAATGTTAAAATACTACGCTTACTTGTAAAATAATTAGTTGTTACATGTATAGTAAAATCATCTTTTACTCTTATATAAGTATTTTTATTATTCTTTTTTTCAATTATTACATCATAGTAAATTCCATTTATTTTATATTTCATACTATCACTACCGCAAACATTTTATCACAAAATATGTGTATTTTCAAATTAAATTTATATATATAAAAAGGAACATATAATTATGTTCTTTAGGCTAATTTTGATTTAAATAGAGCGATTACTGCAAAATAACTATTACGGCTAGTAACTCAATTAATGTAAATCCTTTATTTTTATTTGTTCCTTTTTTTATATATACTCTCTTACCTTCTGTCATAATAATATCATATATTTTTATAATTGACACGAAGAAACCATTCTTACATTTTTATAATATAAAAGACATATAAAATTATCTATATGTCCTTTTTAAAATACTTAACTTTCAATTTATAAATCATTATCTAAACATTCTTTGGTTTAACTATAGTTACTGTTTTATTGGATAAATCTAGTTTTTTTATTAAATTCATGTATGTTTTATATTTCATATCTTTAATATATTGAATTCTATCTATGTCAAATTTATTTTCATATAAAACTTGAAATGATACAAAATTATTTAAACTAAAAATACTATCACTACCCATAATATTGTTGCTTATCATACATTTCTTTTTACGATAAAAATCATTTTCACTTGTTTCTAATTTCTTTAATTGTTTATCAATTTCTTGAATAAATTGATCTATTTTGTTAGTTTCTCCACTAATATCTATAATAAAATGATTACCTGCTCTTTCAATATAATAATCAATATTATTAGTTAATATTCCTTCATTTATAAGTTTTTCATTAAGCTCAGATGTTAATGATAGATTAGCAGCCAAAAATAAATGACACCATCTATATAGATTATTTATTGAAATTCCTTTTATTTTACTAATATTAACTTTATATGAAATATTAACAATAGGATTACTAATATCCATCTCAATGACTTCTTTTTCTTTTGCTACATTATCTGGCTCTATTATTTCTTTTTTAATAATCTTTTTAAATGGAGCAAATTTTTTACTTGATTGATTTTCTTTTATAATATTTATTGTCTCTATTGGATCAATATTCCCACTTACAACTAAAAACATATTGGCAGGATGATAAAAAGTATTATAGCATTTATATAAATCTTTTTTTGTTGTTTTATTAATACTTTCTATTGTTCCTATAATAGGATATTTCATATTATTATTTACAAACAAATTCTTAGCAGCTATATTTTCAGCAACACGATATGGATTATTTTCATTCATTTTTAGTTCTTGAATAATAATTCCTTTTTCTTTTTCTACACTTTCATCTGTAAAATATGGACTTTGAACAAAGTCTAATAATAGTGTTAAGTTTTCTTTTAAATTACCAATACTATTAAAATAATAATTTGTATAATTCTTACTTGTTGCTGCATTTACATTTGCACTATATTCACTAAATAATTCAAATATAGGTTTTCCATTTTCTTGTTCAAATGCTTGATGTTCTAAAAAATGAGCAATTCCTAATGGAACTTTAACAAATTTATTACTATCAATTGGAATAAATTCAATATCGTTTGAAGAGAATCTAGTTGTTAGTGTTGCATATATATTTTTACTATTATTTTTAGGAATAATATATACTTCTAATCCATTATCTAAAGTTTCATGATACAAGTCTATATCAAAGCCTTTGATTTCATATTTATTCACTTGTATCACTCCCCTTTACTAAAACAATAGTATCTAAATGTATTTTCTTAGCTAATTTCATAACATCTTCTTTAGTTACTTTATCTATTTCTTTGCCTCTTTTATCAAAACTATCTTGATCTAAGTATTCTATTGAAACAAATCTTCCAATTATTCCAAATTGACTATCTAAAATTGAAAGATTCCCAGCTTTAAAGAATTCTTTTGCTTCTTCAATGGCTTTTTCATCAAACTTACCTTCACTAATTTTCTTTATATTCTTTTTAACTAGTGAAAGTGTCTTTTTATAGTTTTTAGAATCAATACCTGCGGTTACATACATAATATTATATAATCTAGCAAATGTGGAATTTATTGTATAACATAATGAATGTTTTTCACGGACATCTTTAAATAATAATGAATTCATTCCTGATCCTAAGATATAGTTATAAACATAACTAGTATATTGTGTTTCGAAATTAGTCATAGTATTTAACTTATATCCTATATTTAAACTACTTTGACTAACATCTTTTTCTATAATAGTTGAGCGGGATCTTTTTCTAAATTTATCTTGTTTTATATAGTGACTTACACCTTTTCTTTTGATAGTATTTATTTCAATATACTTAGTTACATTTTCTTTAATTTTATTTTCATCTACATCTCCACAAACGAATATATCAACTATTCCTCTTTTTAAAAGTTCTAAATAGTAATTATATAATTCTTCTCCAGAGATATCATCTATGTCATCAATCATGTCACATATATCTAAAATTTCTGGATTCATAATGTTATTAAGTTTTTTCTTACCTAAAAAAGATGGTATATCTAAGTTAAACTTTAAATCATCTTTTAAAGTTGCTTTTACTTGATTTAAACGGTTTTCATCAAATGCATTATTATGAACATCGGGATTAAATAATATTTCATGTATAAATTTAAATACATCTTCTACTATGTTTTCATCTGCATATTTTTCATTTAAGAAACTTATTGATAAATCAAGTATTTTATACTTACCTGATACTTTTGAACTTAGTGAATAAACAGCATTATATAATTCTTCACTGGCTATTTCTAACTGTCTACTATTTTTATACTTATTAGTACTTTTAATAAGTAAATCAGATAATAATTGTATATAAAGTGCTTCTTTATTCTTAGTTATTGTCTTGATTTTTATTTCAATAGCATTTGTTTTAAATTTATCATTCTTAATAATATGAAGATTATATGGGCCCATTTCATATTTTTTATAATTCATATATTCACCTCTTTTTTATTATGTTCATCTAAATTGATTCTAAAACAAGTAACATCATATTTGTAAAACTATTTTGTCTATCTTCACTTGATAGTGATTTTCCATTTATCAAACTATCTGAAATAGTAATAACAGCACTTGCTTTTTTACCAAGTACATTAGCATTATGAAATAATGCAAAAGTTTCCATTTCTACGGCTTGACAATTATTTTCATTACATATTTTTAATGTATTATCTTTATAAAATACCTCAGTACAATAAACTCTACCTAGTTTTAATTCTTGATTTAATTCTTTAGCTTTATTTATTATTCTATCATTTAATTCTGAACTAGGATATATAATATTATCTGTTATACCACTCATTACTCTAGCATAACTAGAATCAGAATATGAACTATCTACTAGAAGTAAATTATATACATCTAAACTTTCACTAGCACTTCCTGCTGAACCAATTCTAATAATATTTTCTACATCATAAAAATGATATAATTCATATGAATATATACCCATACTAGCAGTTCCCATACCAGATGCCATTACTGTTACTTCCTTACCTTTATAAGTTCCAGTATATCCTAAAACATTTCTAACGCTAGTAACTAATCTAGCATTATCTAAATATCTTTCAGCAATTAATTTAGCACGTAATGGATCTCCTGGCATAATTACTGTTTTAGCAATTTCTCCTTTTTTAGCTTCTATATGTGGTGTCATACCATCACATCCCTTCTCTATACACTATTATACAATAAAAAAGACAAATTAAAAGAGTTAAAGTATTAACTCTTTTAAATAGATGTAAAATAATTTTAATATTAGTATAATTATCTATTCTTTTTATAACATTTAACATTAGTAACTTGTGACTCTCTACCAAAATATTCTATAAGTGCTTGCGGTGTTATCTCATTATCATTAATGTTTTCGTATGCATCCTTCCAAGGTTTCTGTTTTAATACTATTTTACAAAGTTCTGGTGGAGAATATTCCAAAAAGTAGTCTACAACCTCTTCAATCAACTTCTTATCTTCCTTTGAGATTACACTGCTGTCAAATTTCTTTCTTTTAACATTCCAAATGTTATCTTCATCATATTCAAGATATGTATGCTGTGAAATAATATTTGAAAGATTAAATCTGCGAAATTCGTAATAGACCTTTGGTACGACTGGTCCAAAACCCCAGGCTTCAATTCTTTCCCCAAAACAAGCACGTGGATTTTCTTTATTGATAAGAAAGTATGCTTGTATAAAATATAAAAGTTTCTGAAGTTTAAGATTTGATATATATATGTCATTATCATTGCAGTAGTTAATTATATATCTACTTATGTCAATTGCATCATATGACATATTTTTTTCTTTCATTATAAAATCATTCCTATTAATTCAATGACAATACCACTTAAAACACCAATAGTATAAATAATTAATGAGATACTAAGATTTTCTTTTAAATTCTTATTTGACTTGAATAGTACTAATATAGCTACACCACTTCCTGTTAGAAGTCCAGCAATACCAGAACCTAATGAAATAGCATTTTTTAAATATAATTCAGTAAGTATTACACTTGCACCACAATTAGGAATAAGACCAATAATACTAGCTATAAAAGGACCAAAAATACTATTTTTAAGGAATAATTTAGATAAATTATCCTCACCAACATATTCAAATAATAGATTCAAAGCAAAAGTAACTATCATTATAAATATAAGTATATTTATAGTATGTTTAATTACTGGTTTTATAAGTCCATGATCACAGTGACAGTGTTCATCTTCACAGATATGAGAATCTAATTCTATGTTTTTATTCTTATTTCTTAAAATAAAATCAATTATAAATCCTGCAGCAATACCTATAGATAATTTTATTAATATTATCTTAAAAGCAAAACCAAATGATACTCCTTCAGATATTAAAATTGGAAGCATCTCATCACTTGTTGATAAATATATTGATATAAGAGTACCCAAACTTATTATTCTTGTTATATATAAGTTAGTTGCCATAACAGAAAAACCACATTGAGGGAATGCTCCTAGGACACCTCCTATAATAGGACCAAATTTACCTGAATTACTTACTATCTTTTTTGTCTTCTTTGAATACTTATGTTCAATTAATTCTATTATTAAAAATGCTATAAATAAAAATGGTATAAGTTTTATTCCATCTAATAATGTATCTAATATTATATCTTTCATACTATCCCTCAGTTCTTACAAATATAGACAATATATTTAAGCAAAATTATATAATAATTACTATCTAATGTCAATAATAAAAAAGTACAC
>CAMNHZ010000034.1 GCA_946540075.1 uncultured Bacillota bacterium | reverse complement strand
TCGGCGTGTTCTGATTTTTCTTGTAAAATTTCTATAACTGTAAGTATTTCAGCTAAGCATTTACACCCTTGCATTGTATTGTTCATATAATCCACCCCTTCTTGTTTCAATATAATATATTCTAAAATAGTCGTATTGTGTGAAATATATGCCTAAAAAAAACTATTTATTATTTTTAAATAGTTTTATTACTTTATTTTTTTGTATACCTTTACCTTTAAAAGTTATATTAGGGAAAGATGTAAGGATACGTCTAGATATAAAGGAATGTTCAGCAAGCATCGCACGAACTTTCTTTGTCATTTCTTCAGTATAGTCTTTTTTTATAACCTTAACTTTTGATTTAATTTGGAACATAATATTAAAAGTTAAAGTATTATCAATAACAAATATAATTAGAATTAATAGAGAAATATACATTAATATGTTTTTAGGTATTTGATTAAGTGTTGAAGTAATAAATGGATTAACTACATAGATTAGTATTACAGCAAGTAATCCAAATAACATTGAATTTTTAAGACATATACGACCATTAAGATTAAATGGAATATGTGAATAATCCCACCATCTGGCATTAAATAATTTTTCCATTAAATAACTGGTAACATATTCAGCAATAGAAGCTATAATGGTTCCCATTACAAATAATACTAGAATATCACTTTCATATCTTTGTAAGAAAAAAATCATAATAATGGCAGAATAACCATATATTGGACAATATGGTCCGATTAGGAACCCTCTTGAAACAAATTTTTTTGCTTCAATACTACAAACGAATACTTCAATCATCCAACCTAAAAATGAATATATAATATATAATAAAAAAATATATAGTAAGTTACTCATACAATCAAATCCTTTACTGTGCTATATTAAGTATACCATAAAGTGACAACTTTTATTAAAAAAATTAGTAATATTGATAAATGATGATATAATGGAAGAAGGAGTGTGGTAATTATGAAAACTGCTATTGTTCTTAGTGGAGGAGGAGCTAAAGGTGCTTATCAAATAGGTGTATGGTATGCTTTAAAGAAGATGCATGTAAATTATGATATTGTTACGGGAACAAGCGTAGGAGCATTAAATGGATGTTTTATGGTTCAAAAAGATTTTATAAAAGCACTTTATATGTGGTATAACATCGATTTTAATAAAATATTTGATGAAGAATTTGAAGCGCAATATAATACTAGCGACGGAAAAAAAGAAATAATTAAAAAATTTGCCAAAGGAATGATTCTTGATGGTGGAATGAATGTTTCAAAATTAGAAAATATAGTAGATAAATATGTTAATATTAGAAAATTCTATAAATCTCGTATTGATTTTGGTTTGGTAACGGTTAATTTGACTAATTTAAAAGCTCGTAGTATGACTAAGAAAAATATACCACAGAATAAATTGAAAGATTATTTATTAGCAAGTGCTACTTGTTTTCCGGCATTTAAAACTAAGAAAATTGATGATAAGACATATATAGATGGCGGATACTATGATAATTTACCTATTAATTTAGCTGTAGAAATGGGTGCTGATAACATAATTGCAGTTGATTTACGTTCAGTGGGATTGAAAAGACGTATTAAGTATAAAGATATTAAACTAACAGTTATTGTACCAAGAAATGATCTAGGTTCGTTTTTAGTATTTAATCCAGATTTAGCACGACGAGCTATGAAATTTGGATATAATGATACCATGAAAGTATACAAAAAATTAGATGGTAATAAATTCACTTTTAGACGTAAGACTTTAGATGCTATTTATAATAGATATTCAACTAATATATCTTCAAGTGTTAATGAAATATTTAATTATAAAACACAAAGAAAATCTATATTAAAAAAACTAGTATCATTAAGGAAATATAATAAATTAATTCTTAATGATAATGAAAAAGGTGTTAAAAAAATATTACTTGATAATATAGAATATATTGGTAAAATTTTTGAATTAGATGAGTCAAGAATATATGACTTAGATAAGTTTAATAGAATTATATTATCTAGATTAAGAAGAGTTGAGGAATTGAATTATTCTTTGATTCAAGAAAAGATAAAGGCTAAGAAAGTAAGATCACTTTTAAATAATAAAACAATAATAAAGTACATATATGAAAAAATTGAAAATTGTAATGATGATAGTTGTAAAAAAGAATTATGTATAATTGCTGGTTTATTACCAAAAGAATTTTTGGCTGCGCTTTATTTAAGTGTAATTTCATAAATTTATTTGTTGAGTAAAAACAATGATTGTGGTAATCTAGTTATAGAGTATGGAGTGATAATATGAATGATATAAAAAGAAATGGGTTCACACTTACAGAGTTGTTGGCAGTTATAGTTATAATGGCAATGATTGCTTTGATAACTGTTCCTGTTGTTAAAAACTTTACTACAAAAGCTAAGACAAAAGCTTTTAAAACTTCAGTTTTAAAAGTTGTATCAGTCGCACAAGAGTATGCCAATGATAATAATATTTCTAAACCATATACATTTGATTTGTCTCCTAGTAATAATGTTCTAGATTATGAAGAAGGAACAATAAAATCCGGTAGGATAATACTTGGAGTAGGAAATCATACTATTGTAGAAAATGTCAGTGATGGTAAGGTTTGTGTTAATGGAACTATTAATAATCTTAAGGTTGAGAAAGGAAAATGTCCAACATCTTATACGACATATTTTGGTGTTGAGAACATTATAAATAATGCAGGATCTGCGCTTTTAAATGATTCTGAATCAGGTACATATTATTATCAAGGGGCTAATCCAAATAATTATGTTAGTTATTTAGATAAAATTTGGAGAATAGTATCAATACAAAATGGTCGTATAAAACTTATTTTAAATTCTAATAGTGCTACCGATAGTACATATTCAAATTTATTAACTACATTAGTTAGTAATTATTATGATGATGAGGATATTAGATCAGATTATATTTTAGATACAGATTGGCATAATGGATTGGTAGATTATACAACAAATTTAACTAGTGTTGATGTAAAAGATATTGAAGCTTCTGAACATACAGAAAATAAAAAAAGTATTATAGGTGCTTTAACAGTAAGTGAGTATTATAAAGCTGGAGGATCATCAAGTTTTTTAAATATTTCTGGAAGTTCATGGCTACTTAATGCTAAAAATTCATCAAATGCTTATAAATTAGATAGTGGTAATGTCAGTGCAGTTGATATGTCAACATCTAATATTAAAATAAGACCGGTTATTGTCTTAAAAGATAGTTTAATAATAAGTGGAAGTGGAACAAGTAGTAATCCATATAAAATAAATTAAGCGTTCAGTTTTGAATGCTTTTTTTGTTAATTTTGTTGAAAATATAACTTATCATATTAGAATATAGTATTGGTGATTAAAATAATGTATATATCTTATAATGAAAATAAGTTGTTAAGTGAAAAACAGAGGTTAAATAATAACAAAAAATTTATTAATGATTATTTGAAAAAATTAAAATATTATTTTGATAATGTATATAAGAGTATTGATCCTAATATACTATTAGATGATGAACAAAGAATCGCAATACTAAATGATGAAGATGCACTTATGATAATTGCTGGAGCTGGTAGTGGGAAGACAACAACAATTACTGCTAAAGTCAAGTATTTAGTAGATATATTGAAAGTTAATCCTAAGGAAATATTGATAATTTCTTATACTAATAAAGCTGTAAACGAACTTAAAGAAAGAATTAATCAGGATTTTGATATTCCGGTTGATATTACAACTTTTCATAAGTTTGCATTATCAATATTAAATAAATTTAATAATTATAAGATTGTTGACGAATCAAAAATAAAAAATACTATAAATGATTATATATTAACTCAATTAAATAATTTAAAAGTATTAAGATTGATTTCAACAGTTAATAAAGAATCTTTTTTAAAGAATTATTTTAAACTTATGGTAGGTTTATCTATTAATATAGATAACTTGACTAATATTTCTTATAAAGTTATTTCAAGTATAAAGATTAATAAATCTGATTATTATGAAATATATGATTTGGTTAAAGAAAAAAAGCAAAAGAATAATTGTTTTTTAGATTTTATAGATAAAGTATACAAATATGTAATTAATCATTTAACTTATAATAATTTAATTGATTTTGAAGATATGATAAATATAGCTTGTCGAAAGATAAAATCACTTGATTCATTTAGATATAAATATATAATTGTAGATGAGTATCAAGATATATCACAAAATAGATTTGAATTGTTAAAATGCATATATGATCAGTTTAATATTAAATTGGTAGTAGTAGGTGATGATTGGCAATCTATTTTTAAATTTTCAGGATCTAGAATAGATTTATTTACTGAGTTTAGTAATATTTTTCCTAGATCAAATATTCTTAAAATTAGTAATACTTATAGAAATAGTCAACAGTTGATTAATATTGCAGGAAATTTTATCATGAAAAATAGTAAACAAATAAGTAAGAATTTAAAATCAAATAAAAGTCTAAGTGAGCCAGTAATTATACTCATGTATCATAAGGATAAGGTATTAAAATTAAAACAACAATTAAATGAATTTAGAGAAAATGACAAAATATTGTTATTAGGAAGATATACTTTTGATTGTGATTTTTTAAATAAATCAGTAGATTTTGTAATAAATGGTGAAAATATAACATATCGTAGACGACCTAATATGTCTATAGTATTTTTAACTGTTCATTCTGCTAAAGGTTTAGGATATGATCAAGTTATTGTATTAAATAATGAAAATGGGGTATATGGATTTCCCTCAAAAAGAAAGAATGATAAGTTTATTAATTTGTTCATTGATGATAAGGATAATTATTATGAAGAAAGAAGATTATTTTATGTGGCTCTCACTAGAACTAAGAATAGGGTATATTTGTTAGTAAATAAGCATAAAAAATCATGTTTTATAAAGGAATTGCTTAATGATGGATATGATGTAAAAAAAAGATAAAACTATTATAAAAATAGTTTTATCTAAAATCTTTTTTTGTATAAATTTTTCTTGAAACAACGTTAGAATTCTTTTTAGTAAACTCATTATTTAAGTATTCATAATAAGTTCCAGGAGCAATTATTCCATTTATATTAATTATGTTTTTACTTATACTACCTAATATGTAATCTACAACTAAAGCACAATTGTTTTTTAAGACAAAGAATTTTTGATTTTTTCCTTTTATTATTTTTTTAAAGATACCGTTTGCTTCTTTATATAAGTCACTAGAAATATCATTAAAATTACCTGTAGAAAGTTTACCTTGATCATATAGTGCTAGATCAGGATACCAATCTATGGTGTTATTAGAGATTAAAAAGGTTATTCTTTTTTTTATCTCTCTAATTTGATTTTCAGTAAGAGAAAAACCATAGGATACTAAATATCTATTTAGTTTTGTTACATTATATTTAATATATTTGTCTTTATCAGCAATTAATAGTATACCATCACCAATCGAAGAGAATAATTTTCTTGAGTGTTTATCATAATTTCCATATGAGTATATTTTATTGTTAAAACATACTTCCATATGACCGAAGGCCGCACTTCCTTTTTCTGCTAAGTGAATTATTACTTCTAGGTCAGGTTTATTTTTTGTTTTGTTTATATTTAATACAGATTTATCATCAGGTACTTCCAATGCTTCATTAATCAAATTAATTAAGCGTTTAGGTATAAAAACTGTTAAGAATAAAGGAAGTGGTAGTCTGATTTGCTTTTTTATATTGTTAGATTTTTCTTCGGGAATAGTTTCTATTATAAAATCATTTATCATTGAAATTCCTAGAAGAATTAAGTATAACCCTTGAATGAGTTGTACATATTTGATATTTTTTACTGGATTTAATACTAATATAAAACCAAATATAGAGAAGAATAATAGTCTAATAATGATAATTATTCTTCCTTTTATATGATACTTTATATATATTATATAGTTAATTATTTGGATAATCATGTTTGCTAATAAATATATACCGACGATTATTGAAAAACTTCTTATTACAAATTCCTTATTAAATAACATAAATGAAGCAAATAAAATGTTTATGATACTCTTTATAATTACTTGAATTATTCTTTTGTCTTTATTCTTATTAAACAAATATTGAATAATTTCAATAATAGCGTTTAAACTAATAATAATACTAACAAAAATAATGGTTAAATTTAACATGTTTTTGCCAATAAATATGCTGGTAATACCAAGTATTAATAATGTTATTCCTCCAATAAGATAGGTTAATGGTTTAATACTGCGATTCAACATAACAATCACCATTAATAGTATACTACATTATCACAAATAAGAGTATGTTTAGAAAGGATATTTAATGAAAACTATTAGAATAATTGATAAAAAAGGAAAAACAATGATAGCTAATGTTGTTAGATATTATATGTATGATAATAAAGATTATTTGATTTATTTTACAAATGAAGTAGAATCTCATAATAGAGTTAAATTATATGTTGTAAGAGTTCATCCTAATTTTTATGGTATGAATTTAACTGATAGTGAGTGGCATAAATTTCAAAAATTAATGCGTGGTATTATAAAAGGATATAATATGGATATATCAGATATAGTTTTAGAGGATAATTTAATTTTACCAGTTGTAAGATCTAGAACATTTAGTGTTAAAGTATCTTATCTAGATGTTTTAAAAGGTACTAAATCTATTCAAGTAGATAGTATGTCAAATAGAATAAGAGATTATTTAAGTAGTAAGGTTGATGACATTATAGGTGATAAGAGAATTAATCAACGTTATCAATTTGAAACATCTAAGATAGATAATCCTGAAAGTTTATCTAAAATTATGTATCAGCATAGATATAATGAATTGTTGAAAGAGCATAAAGAAATATTAAAACTTCTTCGTAGTTATGAAGAAAAAATTAATATTATATTAAAAAAGTATGAGTGATGTACTAATTTTAAATCTTGATTATGATAAAAGATTCATATTAAAATATTTTGAACATACAATTTAATAAAGAATTACTATAGTAATAAAGGGTATGATTGTATGAAAAATATGATTAGTTATTATTATAATATTAATCCTACTAGTATTCACCATAATGCTAATACATACAAGTTTGTTATAAATAATGATAGGTATATTTTTATTAAAACTGATTTACCTCTTGAAAGAATTGATGAGTGTTATAGAATTTCTATATTATTAAGAAAGCATAATATATATTCACATATGATTGTTCTTAATATTGAAAATACCCCGTTTACAATTATAAATAATAATTGTTATGTTCTGTTAAAAGTGATGATTGATGATTATTTATTAATATTAGAAGATATAATAAATTTTAATGATAGATGTAAAAAGTTAAAAATGAGCAAAAAAATAGAATGGTATGATTTGTGGACTAAAAAAATTGATTATATCGAGTATCAGATTAATCAATTTGGAAAGAAATATCCATTAGTTCGTGAAAGTGTTGATTACTTTATTGGTTTATCAGAAATGGCTATATCATTACTTAATTATATTGATTTTAGTAAGGTTAATATTACTGTTCAGCATAAGCGTATTTTCAATGGTTACACTAGTGATGATTATTATAATCCATTAAATTTTGTTATTGATAGTATTACTCGTGATAGTGCAGAATATTTTAAGGCTAATATGTTTATAAATAGAAATATATTTGATGATATTAAGTATTATATAGATTATAGTGATATGAATGAAGAGGATTTAAAATTATTCTTTGTAAGAATGCTTTTTCCAACATATTATTTTGATATGTATGAGAAAGTATTGGATGGAACATTTGATGAAAAAAGAATTATGAAAATTATTTCAAATATAGATCAATATCAAGATATATTAGTAGATATATATTATTATATTAAACAGTATGTTGAATTACCTAATATAGATTGGTATCAAAAAATGTAGGATTAACCTACAACTTTTACTTCTTTTACTTCAGGGACTTCCTCAATGATCATAGCTTCAATACCATCTTTTAATGTTATATCAAGCATTTGACAATTAGCGCAAGCTCCCATCATTTTTATATATACTATGTTATCTTTATAATCAACAAATTCTAAGTTACCACCATCATTAATTAAAAATGGTCTTAATTTTTCTATAACATCTATAATTTTTTCTTTTTCGTTAGACATTTCCATCACCTACCGGCTATTATACACTTATAAATTTATTAAGTAAATATCTTTCTTTAATACTTTTATTGTGTTATAATAACTTTGTTAGGGGTGTAAATATGTCTAAGTATAAGAAAGGCAACGTAGTAAAAGGTATAGTAACAGGGATTACTTCTTATGGTGTTTTTGTATCTTTTGATGAATATTATTCTGGACTTGTTCACATTTCTGAAATTTCTCACAATTTTGTCAAGGATATAAATGATTATGTTAAAGTTGGCGATTATATATATGCAGAAATACTTGATGTTGATGAAGAAAGTAGTCATTTACGTTTAAGTATTAAAGATGTAATATATAATAAAAATGGTTATATTAAAAGGAAAAAAATAATAGAAACTAAATCTGGTTTTAAAACATTGAAGAAAATGTTGCCAATTTGGATTGAAAATAGTTTAAAAAAACAAGAAAATTAGCAAAAAAAGTGTGATTTGTGTTGACAACCATCGATAATCATGATATAGTTATAGACGTCCGATTGCATTTTATGGGCGATTAGCTCAGTTGGTTAGAGCACCTGCCTTACAAGCAGGGGGTCATAGGTTCGAGTCCTATATCGCCCACCATTATTTTTTGCCGAAATGGCTCAACTGGTAGAGCAACTGACTTGTAATCAGTAGGTTGCGGGTTCAAGTCCTGCTTTCGGCACCATGGGGGGATAGCGAAGTGGTCAAACGCGGCAGACTGTAAATCTGTTCCTTCGGGTTCCAAGGTTCAAATCCTTGTCCCCCCACCAGGTATTGCCTCGTAGCCAAGCGGTAAGGCACCACACTTTGACTGTGGCATGCGCTAG
>CAMNHZ010000033.1 GCA_946540075.1 uncultured Bacillota bacterium | reverse complement strand
TTTTTTTGTATGTTATCTATAATATGGACCATAATAAGGATATGGAGCATAGTACACAGGGCAACATGGTCTATTACCATAACCATATCCTCCACTAAAAGCAGGTGCAAGTAATCCACCAGTTATTCCACCAAGAATAAATGGTCCAAGAAAACCTCCACCACCTATTAATCTGTTGTCGTTTTGACTAGAATAATAGGAAGATTGATTACTAGTTTGTGAATAGGGAGAATAGTTTTGTCCAGTATTAGAATAATAATTATAATTCATAATAAACTCCTTTCATAATATATTATGAAATTAACTAGCGAGGGTGATAATATGATGGAAAAATTAAGTGATACAATAGTTAATCATTCATTAAAAATAAAAAAGAATGAAAAGGTATTAATAACATCAGAAAGTATAAATGCTAAACCATTAATATTAAGTTTAATTAAGAAAATTAATCAAGTTGGTGGTTTATGTCAAGTTAAAATATTAGATAGTGATATTAATAGTAAGATATTAGAAGGTGCGAATAAGGAAGAGATAGATTTAATAAGTAAAATGAATTCTTTTGAAATAGATTTATTTGATGCTTTCATTAAAATTATATATGTTGATAATGAATATAATGGTATGAATATAAAAAAAGATATAAGGAAAGAATTAGATAGAAAGAATCATAAAAGTAATGAGATAAAGATTAATGAAAAGAAGTGGGTTTTGTTAAATTATCCATCTAATACATTAGCTTCTAAAGCTCATATGACTAATAGTGATTTTAATGATTATATCTTTGATGTTATGAATGTAGATTATGATAAGATGGCTGAAGATATTAAACCATTAAAAAAATTGTTAGAATCTACGGATAGAGTAAGAATAGTCGCACCTGATACTGATTTAACATTTAGTATTAAGGATATGCCAATAATACCATGTACAGGAGAGTGTAATATTCCAGATGGTGAAATATTTACTGCCCCTATTAAGAATAGTGTAAATGGTAAGATAACTTATAATACGCCAAGTCCATATCATGGTAATATTTATAATCATGTATCTTTAGAATTTAAGGATGGAAAGATAGTAAATGCAACATGTGATGAAGGAGATGATAAAATTAATGAAATATTTGATACTGATGAAGGAAGTAGATATATAGGTGAATTTGCAATTGGATTAAATCCTAAGATATTAAAACCTGTTGGTGATATATTATTTGATGAAAAGATAATTGGTAGTATTCATTTTACTCCTGGAATGGCTTATAAGGAAGCATATAATGGTAATGATTCAGATATACATTGGGATTTAGTTTTAATAGAACGTGAGGAATATGGTGGAGGAAAACTATATTTTGATGATAAACTAGTTAGAGAAAATGGTAAGTTTGTACTTGATGAATTAAAACATCTCAATTTAAAATAGAATAAATAAAAAACTTTTTCGTATAATTTTATTGGTGATAATATGAAAAAGTTTTTTCAAGTGTTAGGATTTATCGTATTATTTATATTTAGCTTTTATTACACTGAAAAAACAGTTAGCGTCGTTAAGGAATATGATGATATTATGATAAAAATAAAAGAAAAAAGTGAAGAATATAATCTTAATAGTACTGATGCTGTTATTGATGGAAATACAATTATACCAGGATTATCAGGTAGAAAAATAGATATCAATAAAAGTTATAATAGAATGCGACGTTATGGTAAGTATGATGAAAACTTATTGATATATAAAAATGTATTACCATCAAAAACAGTGAAGAATAATTATAATCATTATATAATTAGTGGTTCAAAAGAAAAAAAAGAAGTATCATTAATATTTATTGTAAGAAGAAAAACTGATATAAAAAATATATTAAAAATACTAGATGTTTATGGTATAAAAGCTAATTTTTTTATTGATTATAACTGGTTAGAAGATAATAATGATTTATTCTTAGACTTGGTAAGAAAAGATCATCTAATTGGTAATTTAGGTGATAATATGCGTTATACAGAATCTTCATTTGCCTGGATTGATACAGTAATAAAAAGAGTAGGTAAACAAAAAGATAGATTTTGTTATACAGAAAAATTTGATGAAAAGAAACTAAATACATGTTTAGCTAATAAAAATTATATGATAAAGCCAAGTATTAAAACAAATGAATATCCATATAAAGATATAAAAAATAGTATAAAGAAGGGAAGTATAGTATCATTTGAAGTAAATAATAATTTAAATAGAGAAATTATTAATATAATAGAATATATTAAATCTAAAGACTTAGAAATTGTAACTCTTGATAAAATTATTGATGAAAGTATAAATAATTAATACTTAACTTTAGTTAAGTATTTTTATTATCTTAATATTGACAATATTCGACTTTAGAAAACTTTATAATAATAATGGTGATACTATGAAGATATTAAAGGTTATTCCTTTTTTACTAGCACTAATAGTAGGGTTTTTATTATCTAAATTTATATTTAATATGTATGATGCTAGTGCTAAAGTAGAAACAACATTTATTAAATCAAAGTCAGTTTATTTTTTACAATTAGGGGTCTATAGTACTGAAACTAATATGAAAGAGAGTACTAAAAATTTTCCTTACTATATATATAGACATGAAAATAATTTATATTATGTATATGTAGCTATAACAGGTAATAGAGAAGTTTTATCTATTCTAAAAGGATATTATAAGAATTTAGGGTATAATCTATATGAGAAGGAGTATAGGATTGAAAACAAGGAGTTTTTAAAGATACTTAATGAATATGATAGTTTATTACTTAAATTAGATGATACTAATTCATATGATACTATTATTGGTAATGTATTAAAAAAGTATAAGGAGGTAGTTATTACTGATAAAAATTAAAGATATTCCAACACTAGATAGACCAAGAGAAAGATTAAAACTAGTTGGTGCTAATAATTTAAGTAATGCTGAATTACTTGCAATTATATTAAAAACTGGAACCCAAAAATATAGTTCAAAAGAAATTGCTAATATTATACTTAGTAAATATAAAAATATATCAGATTTAAAAGATATAACATATGAACAATTAACTAAATTAGAAGGAATTGGTAGTGTTAAAGCTTGTGAAATACTTGCATCAATTGAATTAGGTAAAAGAATTAATTCTTCAGTACAAACACTTAATGATATTAAGATAACTAATTCTCTAGTAGTATATGAATATTATAATGATAGACTATCTCATTTAAAACAAGAACATTTTTATTGTATATACTTAGATAATTCTAAAAAAGTTATTAAAGAAAGATTATTATTTATTGGAACAATAAATTATAGTTTAGTTAATCCAAGAGAAGTATTTAAAGAAGCCTATATAAGTGGTGCTGTATCAATAATATGTGTTCATAATCATCCAAGTGGGAATGTACTTCCTAGTAAACAAGATTATGATATTACTAATAAACTTGTTGAAATAGGTAAATTTTTAGGTGTTGTTATTAATGATCATATAATTATTGGGAATAATAATTATTACAGTTTTTTCGAAAATGGTGATATTTAACTTTAAAAAAAATTATATTTATAATATAATAAGATGAGGGTGATTCTATGAACAATTTTGGTAGAAAAAGAACAAATAGAAAATATATAATATTAATAGTTGTTTTTTTAATTGTTTTTATTCTTTTCACAATAACACATATAATGACTAAATCACGTAAATTAAATACATTTGAAAAGGTTATAAAAGATACTTCTTTATTGGTATGTAGAATTGCTTATACACCAATAAAATTTACCAGTGATAAAATAGATGAACAAAAAGAGAAAAAACAATTATATGAGAAATATAAAGTTTTAGAGAAAAAAATAAAAGAAACTGATAGTATTGAAGCTAAAAAACAAGAATTAGAAACAGAAGTAGAAAAAATGGAAAAATTATTAGAATTAAATAAAAGTTTATCTAATGATTCATATTTAAATGCGACTGTTATTAATCGTAATATTGGATACTGGTATAACACCATAACACTTGATAAAGGTAAAAATAATGGTGTAAAAAAAGATATGGCAGTAGTTGTAAGTGAAGGACTTATCGGTAAAGTAATTAAAGTAACTAATTTCAATTGTACAGTAAAATTACTTACTAGTGATGATGTTAATAATAAAATAAGTGTAAAAATTCAAACTAAAGATGGAGATATATATGGGTTATTATCTGGATATGATAGAAATAATCATGTATTTACTGTAGAAGGAATATCTAGTAATGCAGAAATCCAAAAAAATAGTAAAGTAGTTACTACTGGAATGGGAGATATATTTCCAAGTGGTATTTTAGTTGGAACAGTAAAAAATATTACAACTGATAATTTTGATTTAGCTAAAACAGTTAAAGTTAAAAATAGTGCTGACTTTGATGATATTAGATATGTAACTTTATTAAGAAGGAATAGTGAAGATAAATGAGTATAATTTTATCAACACTAATTGGATCATTCTTATTAGAAGGAATTGCATCCAATTATATTAGTGTAGGAACTAATTTTTTCGCACCATTATTTACTATTATCGCACTAGTGATAGTATATCCATATTTTAATAATAATGATAGTGAATACCTTGTAGTTGCATTTATATATGGATTAATATATGATCTTACATATACAGATACAATTATGTTTTATGCAATTATATTCTTATTTATCGCATTCATAATTAAATTATTTAATATATGGTTATCAAATCATATTGTTAATGTTACATTTATATCATTATCAGTAATAATAATATATCGTTTAGTTGTATACTTATTATTAGTATTGGTAGGATATTTAAATTATAATTATTGGATACTATTAAAAGGTTTTTATTCATCAATTATATTAAATTTAGTTTATATGGCTATTATTTATATAATTACCGAATATTTTAGTAATAAGTATCATATAAGAAGAACAGTTTAATTTTTATATAAATTTAATAGGTTCACTAATTGGTGAACTTGTTTTTTTATAGTATCATTGACAAGTTATATGGTCTAATATATAATGATATAGCCCAACAAATTATGGAGATAAATGATATAAAAATGCTTTTTATGATCTTAGTTTGAAAGAAAAATATTGTTATAGAAGTAATATAATGATTAGAAAGGAATGTTTATGTTAAAGATATTTAAGTATTTAAAAAATTCAATTTTATCAATATTAATAATAATTTTATTATTAATTATTCAAGCTGGTCTTGATTTAACTTTACCTGATTATACTTCTAAGATAGTTAATATAGGTGTAAGTAATGGGGGAATAACAGAGGTTAGTCCTAAAGTAATTAGAAAGAAAGAAATGGAACATGCATTACTTTTTACTGATCAAGATGATTATATCTTATCTAATTATAGATTATTATCAAAAAGTAAATTGACAGTTAAAGAGTATAAGAAGTATGTAAAAGATTATCCATTATTAGAAAAAGAAGATTTATATTTAAGAAAAAGTAATATAGATGATATGGATAAACTTAATAATAATTTGTCAAAAGCACTTGTTGTTAATATGTATGTAAATAAGGGTGATAATTCAGATATGATGAAATCACTTAATTTACCAAAGGGTGTAGATATTTATCAAGCATTTAATATGATGCCTGAGGAACAAAGAAATATGATATTAAAACAAATAAGTAAGATGACTGACAAGTATCCTACTTCTATTATTGATAGTGGGGCAGTATCATATATAAGAAGTGAATATAAGACTATAGGTATAGATACTAATAGAATTCAAATAAATTATATATTTATATCTGGTTTAAAAATGTTAGGTATTGCTTTCTTATCATTAGTTGATGGTATATTAACTATTCTTATTGGTTCAAGAGTAGCTTCTAAATTAGCTCGTAATTTAAGAAGAAAGGTATTTACAAGAGTTGTAAGTTTTTCTAAGAATGAAATGAAATCTTATGGAAGTTCTTCACTTATAACTCGTACAACTAATGATGTTCAACAAGTTCAAAATGTAATTGTATTCTTGTTTAGAGTAGTATTTTATGCACCGATTGTAGGTATTGGTGGGGTAATAAAAGCTATGAATACTAATGCTTCAATGACTTGGATTATTGCAGCTGCACTTTTATCTATTCTTATGGTAGTAATTACTTTGTTTTCAATTGCAATGCCAAGATTTAATAAGATTCAAAAGTTAGTTGATAAATTAAATTTAGTTACTCGTGAAATATTATCAGGATTACCTGTTATTCGTGCTTTTTCAAATGAAAGATATGAGGAACAAAGATTTGATAAGGCTAATCGAGATTTAACTAATATTAGTATATTTGTAAGTAGA
The DNA here is from genome assembly GCA_946540075.1 of uncultured Bacillota bacterium. GTDB lineage: Bacteria > Bacillota_I > Bacilli_A > RF39 > UBA660 > CAMNHZ01. Next base: position 2,859 of record CAMNHZ010000033.1, on the reverse strand, counting down.
GTAATGAGTTTTATGATGCCACTTATGATGTTAATAATGAATTTTATTGGAGTGGCAATTGTATATAAAGGAGCTCATGGTGTTGATGCTGGTACTATGCAAGTAGGAGATATAATGGCATATATTCAATATACTATGCAAATAATAATGGCTTTCTTAATGATTGGTATGATGTCAATTATGTTACCAAGAGCTAATGTATCTGCTAAAAGAATAATTGAAGTATTAGAAACAGAAAGTACTGTAAAAGATAAAACTAATCCATCTAAATTTAATAATTCTAAAAAAGGATTAGTTGAATTTAAAAATGTATCATTTAGATATCCAGATGCTGATTATGATGTAATTACTGATATTAGTTTTGTGGCTAAACCAGGTCAAACAACAGCGTTTATTGGTTCTACTGGTAGTGGTAAATCAACTATTATAAATCTTATACCGAGATTTTATGATGTTACCAGTGGTGAAATACTAGTAAATGGTGTAAATATAAAGGATGTTGATTCTAAAAAATTAAGAAAAACTATTGGTTTTGTGCCTCAAAAGGGTATCTTATTTACTGGTACTATTAAGGATAATATTAAATATGGTGATGATAAAATTACCGATAAGAGTGTTAAAAAAGCACTTGATATAGCACAAGCAACGGAGTTTGTATCTAAGTTAAAAGATAAAGAAGATTATGATATATCACAAGGTGGTTCTAATGTATCTGGAGGGCAAAAACAAAGATTATCAATTGCTCGTGCGATAGCTAAAGATCCTGATATATACATATTTGATGATTCTTTTTCTGCACTTGATTTTAAAACAGATGCAAAACTAAGAAAAGAGTTATCAAAAGTAACTAAAAATAAAACAGTTTTAATAGTTGCTCAAAGAATTTCAACTATCATGAATGCTGATAAGATTATTGTGTTAGATGAAGGTAATATAGTTGGAATAGGAAAGCATTCTGAATTAATGAAGAATTGTAAAATTTATCAAGAAATTGCTTTATCACAATTAAGTAAGGAGGAGTTAGAAAATGCCTAGAATGGGACATGGACCAAATCGTGGAAACGCTGAAGTTGAACATGCAAAGAACTTTGGTAAAACTTTAAAAAAACTTATTTCTTACTTAGGTGAATATAAAATTAAATTATTCTTTGTAGTATTATTTTCAATAGCATCTACTATCTTTACAATAGTAGGTCCTAAAATACTTGGTAATATTACAACAGAAATATTTAATGGTTTAATTAAGAAGATAACTAATACTGGTGGTATTAATTTTACTGTAATAAGAAATACTACTATAATACTAATTATTATATATATAGTAAGTTCTATTTTTCAGATTATTCAAGGAATAATTATGAGTAAGGTATCTAATGATATTTCTTATAAATTACGTAATAAATTAAGTGAGAAGATTAATAGATTACCAATGAAATATTTTGATTCTAAGACGCATGGTGAGGTACTATCAGTAGTTACTAATGATATTGATACAGTATCACAAGCTCTTAATCAATCTGTTACTACTATTATTACTAGTGTATCTACTATAATTGGTGTTATTATTATGATGCTTACTATAAATATACCAATGACAATAGTTTCAGTATTAATTGTTCCTTTTTGTATGATGATTTTAGGAAGAGTTATTAAGAAAAGTCAAAAATACTTTAGTATTCAACAGAACTATTTAGGTCATGTTAATGGTCATATTGAAGAAGTTTATGGTGGTTATGATATAGTTAAAGCCTTTAATGGTGAAGATAAAGTAATTACTAAGTTTGATGAATTAAATGATACTTTATATGATAGTGCCTGGAAGAGTCAGTTTCTTTCAACTGCTATGCATCCGATAATGGGATTTATTGGTAACTTAGGATATGTTATTATTACTATTCTTGGTGGATATATGGTTATTAAAGATAAAATCAAAGTAGGGGACATTCTATCATTCACTCAATATGTTAGAAACTTTACAAATCAAATATCACAATTATCACAAGTTATAAATAGTATTCAATCTGCAGTTGCTGCTAGTGAAAGAGTATTTGAATTTTTAGATTTAGAAGAAGAAGTTATTAAAGTTAAAAATCCTCAAAGCATTAAAAATATTACTGGTAATGTAACTTTTGATCATGTAAAATTTGGATATAATGAAAATAAAACTATTATTAATGATTTTAGTGCTAATATAAAGGATGGTCAAAAAGTTGCAATAGTAGGTCCAACTGGAGCAGGTAAAACTACTATTGTAAAATTATTAATGAGATTTTATGAATTAAATAGTGGAAGAATACTAATAGATGGTAAGGATATAACTAAGTTTAATCGTGATGATATTAGATCTTTATTTGGAATGGTATTACAAGATACATGGCTATTTAATGGTACTATTAAAGAAAATATAAGATATGGTAAATTAGATGCTAGTGATTATGATATAAAAGAAGCGTGTAAGACTGCTAGTGTAGATCATTTTATTAAGACTTTACCAGATGGATATGATATGGTATTAAATGAAGAAGCTGATAATATATCTGGAGGACAAAAACAATTACTTACTATTGCTCGTGTTATCTTAGCTAATCCTAAAATACTAATATTAGATGAAGCTACTAGTAGTGTTGATACTAGAACTGAAATAATGATTCAAGAAGCAATGGATAAACTTATGGAAGGAAGAACAAGCTTTATAATCGCACATCGATTATCAACAATAAAGAATGCTGATTTAATATTAGTTATGAATGATGGAGATATAGTAGAACAAGGTAACCATGAAACATTACTAAAAAAAGATGGATTTTATGCTAAACTATATAATTCTCAGTTTGAAGAATAATAAAAATAGAGTTTTTT
>CAMNHZ010000032.1 GCA_946540075.1 uncultured Bacillota bacterium | reverse complement strand
TTATCAGTGATTATTTACTAAATTAAAAAAATACAATCATTCAAGATTGTATTTTTAATATTATTTAAATAAGAAAATAAATGTTTGTAAAGACATTAATATTCCATTATGCATAAAGTGTAGTCCCATTGGAACATAGATATTATCACTTTTAACAAATATATAGGCAAATACCCAACCAGGAATACTGTATGGGATAATATATAATAAATCCATTACACCAGTATAACTTGTGATAACATGTAAACTTCCAAAGAATAATCCTGATATAAATATAAATAATATGTTATTTTTAATTATATTTCTAACAGCTAGTCTAAAACATAATTCTTCACATATAGGTGCATATATAACTGAACTTATTAATGTATATATAGGCATCTTTTTAAACATTTCATTTATTAGTTCTTGATTGTTTGCTATAGAACCACCATTTATTAACATAATAATTAGATTACTAAACATCATAAGTGCAAGTATTAAAAACCAATATTTTATATATGTGTTGAAATATTGTTTATGATTCTTTTTTAAAACTTTTAAATCATCTTTTAAACGTTTATTAAATATAAGTAATATAGATGATATAATTAATATTTCAAATAAAACCATATATAATATTTTTACAAAAATTGGAATATCATTTATATTTATATTAACTATTTGGAATGGTATTATTTCAAATTGAGGTAAGATTACATAAATGATTATAGCTAAAAAAGAAAGTAATCCAAGTTTTATCTCTGTAGAATTTTTATTTGTTTTATCTTTTACTTTTGTCATTTTATCACTCTCCATAATATAATTATAACAAAATTTAAGTAATTATTATAAAAAAAGGTGCAAATTATGAAAAATGTGCTATAATATTTACAGAAGTTACAAAAAAAGAGTGGGTCATCATCCCACTCTTTGACGTAAATGGAGGTAATATGAATATAGTTGATAGTGTAAAAGAATTAATTACTAAGCCTGTAACTGATGCTGGATTTAATATTGATGAGATAGTTTATGAAAAAGAAGGTAGTGTATATTTTCTTAGAGTAATTATTGATAAGAATGGTATTATCAATCTTGATGATTGTGTTACTGTTAGTAATATTATAAATCCTTTATTGGATGAGAAAGATATGATTGAAGATAATTATATTTTGGATGTTTGTTCAAAAGAGAAGGGAAGTGTTTAAGATGGCAAAAAGAAAAAAGAATGAGCCAGAACTTAATGAAAATAAGATAGATATTAAAGCATTTAAGAAAGCAATTGATGTTTTAGAAAAGGAAAAAGGAATTAGTGAAGATGTTATATTTGAAGCTTTAGAATTAGCGCTTACTAGTGCTTGTAAAAAGAATTATCATACTTCTTCAAGAGTTGAAATTAATCGTGAAACAGGAGAAATTAAAGTATTCTCTTATAAAACTGTAGTTGATAATCCTAAAGAAGAACATCGTCTTACTGAGGAAGAGCTTATAGAATTAGAGAAAAGCGATCCATATACACCATTGACAGACGAAGAACTTGCAGAATTAAAAGAAGAAGTAGAATATGATCCACGTATTCATTTATATTTAGATGATGCTAAAAAAATAGTTCCAGATATTAAAGTTGGTGAAACTATTGAAACCGAAGTTAAACCAAGAGAATTTGGACGTGTAGCTGCAAGTACTGCTAAACAAGTTATTGTTCAAAAAGTTAGAGAAGCAGAACGTGCTAACATAATGAATGAATTTAGTGATAAACAAGATGAAATGGTTACTGGTCTTGTTTCAATGGAAGATGTTAAAAATTATTATATAGATTTGGGGAAAACACAAGGTATTTTACCTAAGTCAGAGATTATTCCAGGGGAAACAATTAAAATGGGATCTAGTATAAAAGTATATATAACTAAAGTAGATAGCGGTACTAAGGGACCATTAATTCTTTTATCTAGAAAACATTATGGTTTTGTAAAAAGATTATTTGAACTTGAAATTCCAGAGGTTAGAGATGGTATTATTTTGATTTATAGTGTAGCTCGTGATGCTGGTAATAGAACTAAAATAGCTGTATATTCAGAAAATCCTAATGTAGAAGCTGTTGGTTCTTGTATTGGAGAAAGAGGATCTAGAATAAATAATATTATTAAAGAGTTAAATGGTGAAAAAATTGATGTAGTTGAATATAGTAATGATAGTGCTAGATTTATTGAGAATGCTTTAAGTCCTGCTAAAAATTTAACTGTTGTACTTGGTGGAGAAAAAGAAAATGAAGCACTTGTTATTGTAGATGATGAAAATCTTTCATTAGCGATTGGTAAGAAAGGACAAAATGTTCGTCTTGCTGCACGTTTAACACATCATAAGATTGATGTAAAAACAAGAAGCGAAGCTAGAGAAATGGGAATTAATATTCTATAAGGAGTGATTCGATGAAAACTAAAAAGATACCAATGCGTACATGTGTAGTAACAAATGAGAAGTTTCCTAAAATGGAATTAGTTAGAGTAGTACGTACTAAAGAAGGTAAAATAGTGGTTGATGAATCAGGGAAATTAAATGGTCATGGAGCTTATTTAAAAAAAGATTTAGAAGTTTTTGAAAAAGCACAAAAATCAAAGATTTTAAATCGTAAATTAGAAGTAGATGTACCAGATGATATATTTGATAAATTAAAAGAATTAGTAAAATAATAATTTAGAGAAAGAGGTGATACATATGATGAGTGTTTTAGAATATGCTTTAGATGTAAATAAAAAAGTAGAAGAAATACTTGAAAAGTGTAAAGAACTTGGAATTGATGCTAGATTAGAAGAAGATATGTTAGATGAAGATGCAATTGTTGAACTTGATAATGCATTAGTATTAAATCCAATTGATGAAGATGAAGCTTTAGAAGATAGAGTAGAAGAAATTGTTGAATCAAAAAAAATAGATGCCGATAATACAATAAAAAAACAAAAAATAGGTAAAAAGAAGGATAATGTTTCTAATAAAGTTAATAAATCAAAAAAAGATTTAGCTAAAAAGAAAAAAGAAATGTATAAGAATAAAGAAAAATTGGTATCTAATGCTCCAGTTCAAAATGATAAAGTAGTAGTATATAAAGAAGGAATGACTATAGATGATCTTGCTAATGCCATCGGTGTATCAACTGCAGATTTAATTAAAAAGTTATTCTTACAAGGAGTTATTGTTACTAAAAATAATTCTATTGCATTTGATACAGCTGAAATATTACTTCTTGACTATGATAAAGAATTAAAAAGAGAAGAAGAAGTTAATGTTGCAAATTTTGAAGAGTTTGAAGTAGTTGATGATGAAAAGAATTTACAACCAAGACCTCCAGTTGTAACTATAATGGGACATGTAGACCATGGTAAAACAACTTTACTAGATACTATTAGAAAGAGTAATGTTGTAGAAGGAGAAGCCGGAGGAATAACACAACATATTAATGCTTATCAAGTAAAGAGAAATGATAAGTTAATTACCTTTATTGATACACCAGGACATGCTGCATTTACTGAAATGAGAGCACGTGGTGCACAAATGACTGATATTGTTATAATAATAATTGCAGCTGATGATGGTGTTATGCCACAGACAAAAGAAGCTATTGATCATGCTAAGGCAGCAGGGGTTCCAATTATTGTAGCAATCAATAAAATTGACAAACCAGGAGCTAATCCAGATAAGATAATGACAGAACTTACTGAGTATGGTTTAACACCTGAAGAATGGGGTGGAGATACTCTATTTAATAAGATAATAGCAACTACTGGTGAAGGAATAGATGATTTACTAGAAAATATATTATTAGTTGCTGAAATGCAAGAATATAAGGCTAATCCTAATCGTTATGCTATAGGTACAGTAGTAGAATCAAGATTAGATAAACATCTTGGACCAGTTGTAACATTACTTATTCAAAATGGTACATTAAGATTGGGAGATCCAATTGTAGTAGGTACAGCATATGGTAAAGTTAGAACAATGAAAAACTCTAATAATGAAGAACAAGTTGAAGCTTTACCTAGTATGCCAGTAGAAATAACAGGATTAAATGACACACCAGTCGCAGGTGATAAATTTATGGCATTTGAAACTGAAAAACAAGCTCGTAGTATTGGAGAAGAAAGAAGAATAAAAGCTCGTCAAAGAGAAAATGCTTCTAAGAATGCGGTAAGTTTAGATGATTTATTTAATAAAATAAAATCAGGTATCAAAGAAATAAATGTTATTGTTAAGGCAGACGTAAATGGAAGTGCTGAAGCTGTTAAGAATTCTTTAGAAAAACTTGAAATAGAAGATGTAAGAGTACGTGTTATTAGAAGTAGTGTAGGAGCTATTACTGAAAGTGATGTAGTTCTTGCTAAAGCTAGTGATGCAATCATTATTGGATTTAATGTAAGACCAAGTAATGATATAAAAGAAAGTGCTAAAGAACATGGTGTTGATATAAGACTTTATAATATTATTTATAAAGTGGTTGAAGAGATGGAAGCTGCAATGAAAGGTATGCTAGAACCTGTTTATGAAGAAAAAGTTCTAGGAACTGCAGATATTAAACAAATATTTAAGTTTTCTAAAGTTGGTTTAATAGCTGGTTCATATGTAACAAGTGGAATTATTAAAAATGGTTCAAAAGCACGTATTATACGTGATGGTATTGTTATATATGATGGTGTTATTAATTCATTACAAAGAGAAAAAGACAGTGTTAAAGAAGTTAAAAAAGGTTTAGAATGTGGTATCACAATTGAAAACTATAATGATATTAAAGTAGGAGATACCATTGAATCTTATGAAATGGTAGAAATAGAAAGATAGAAGATTTAAAATCTTCTTTTTCTAGATATGTTATAGTTAATGTAGGTGAATATATATGAGTGAAGAAGTTTTTAAGATGCTTAGTAACCCAGAAATTATAAACCTAATTGGATTAAATTTATTTGTTCCAGGAGTAATACGTATAAATAATATAAATAAAAAAATATCTTTAAGAAAAGAATCAGTAAATGAATTTGAGTATATAAAATATAACTTTGATGAATTAATTAATAGTGATTATGGGACTGTTGCTACTGAATTAAAAATCAAAAATCAATATTATAAAGAATTAGATCAAGTTATAAAAAGATTTAAAGAATATATGGGCAAAAGAAATATAGACCAGTGTATTAATAATTTAAAGACACTTAATGTTAAACATGTTAATACAAATGATTTTAAAGATTTTTTTGCTTATATTTTTAAAGGTGATAGTAGTATATTTTGTGCTGGATCATATGATAGAATAGAAAATACTATAAGTTTATATAATAATAATCCTAAAGTTTTAACTCATGAATTTTTACACATGTGTAGTACTAATTTTGAAAAGAGTAATACAGGTTTTAGTATTCATAATTTAAATTTCTACAGTATAGGATTAAATGAAGGTTATACAGAAGTCTTAAACTCTAGAATATTTAATTATGGTTATGATAAGTGTTCTTACAAAAAAGCTGTAAAGTTATCTAGACTTATAGAAGCGTTTTTTGAAAATCCATCAGATATGGAAGATGCTTATTTTAATAATGATTTTATTAGAGTATATAAAGAATTTTGTAAATATGGAAGTAAAGAAGAGTTTTTTGATTTTATATTTACTATTGATAATTTTGTAAAGTATCCGATGTTTGGAAAAGACGTTGTTGCATATTTTAAGATGCAATTTAAACTGTACGAAATAATAAAAAGAAGTAACGATATAGATAAAATAAGTAAATTTGAAAAGATATTAGCTGAAGATAAAATGGTTTGTTTATTAAAAGGTAATCAATTTAAATTGATTAAGAATAATGAACCAAATAAAAAAGTAAGATAAATATAAGGCTACTAACTTGAGATTATAAGTAGTCTTTTTTTGTTATAAAAAAATATTTTTTTGTTCATAATATGAATAGTTATATTAATATAGAATATTTATATTATGGAGGGATAATAATTATGAAATCTAAAAGAATGTTATATGTATTAGCTATAGTATTTGTTTTATGTATATCAATAGTAAATGTAAAAGCAGATGAGAACATTGAAAATAAGAATCATAAGAATGGAAAACATTATACGTGTTTATACTTTATAGATGAATATAGTAATAAACAAGTTAGTAGTTCATGTGCTCCAGAAGGAACAAAGGGTAAGAAGACTTATACATATCCTAAAACAAATATAACTAATCAGGGAGATGTATATGAAATAGATGGATGGTATGATAAAGATGGAAATAAAGTATCAAATAATAGTAAGATTTCTGTCTCATATGAAGCATCAACAGAAAACTGTGAAGATATTTATTATTATTTAAAATGGAATGTAAAAAAAGCTCCAATCTTAAATTTTAAATATGTAGATAGAGTATCAACAGGATCAGGTAGTTGGTCTAATACTAATGGAAGTACTAGCGTATTTAAACATACATTTAAAGAACCAGAACAACAGCCACATTTTAAATTTATAGAATGGAAAATTGATTCTGATGCATATAAACCACAAGATACATATGTTTATGATTTTAAAGATAAAGATTATAATACTATAGATAATGTTACTGCATATGCTTGGTGGCAATCATCGATAACTGTTAATTTGTATGATGATAATGAGTTATTAGATCAAAGAGAAGATTTTATAAAAGTAAGTATTGATGATTACAAACCAATAAAAGAAGGTTATGAGTTTTTAGGATGGAAAGATGAAAATGATAATGATGTAACAGATACTGATTTTTATCCATTAGAGAAATCTGTTGATAAAGTTAATCCTAAAGTAGTAAATCTGTATGCAAAATGGAAAAAGAATGATGATATAGTTAATGTATCAAAAATAGAAGATACTAATCAAAAGGGTAGTGAAAGCCATAATAAAATAGAAGTTAAAAATATTGAAATAACTCCGCCTAATACATTAGTAGATGGAAAAACAGATAGTAATATTAGTATGTATATAATTTTATCAATAATTGCATCATTAAGGATATTAAAACTTGTCATCTAAAAAAGAGGAAATTAATTAATTTCCTCTTTTGTTTTAAATATATTCTTTATAATAGTTTTCCATAAATGTATTATAAGCATTTTTTTCAAGTATAAGATTAAATGGATTAAATTTGAAATTTTTATTTTTGCTTGTAATTATTTTTTTAGTAAGATATCTAACTAATTCAGGATTTCTAATTAAAATAGGTCCAATTAAGTATGTACCATAGAAATTATTATATAATACACCTTCATTAGTTGAATTAGGGTAACTACCAGTACCTTTTAAAACTGAGAACATATAGTTTTCATTATTTCTCATAATGCTGCCCTGATTTTGAAAACCAAGAATAGGTTTTTTTATAAAATTACATTTGAATAGAGCTTCATCAACAATCCTAAATTCTTCTTCTTTAGAAGTATAATCAAATATATTAAGACCACGATGTTTTTTATTATTAATATCAATTATTTCTTTACCAAATAATTCGATTGAATTACCAGTTATGATAAAAAACTTCTTATTATCAATAGCTTCTTTTACATCCTTACGATATTTATATAAATGTTTTAATGCAATTTTTTGGTTTTCTTCAGTACCCATTCCAATATACACAACATCATATTTAGAAAAATCAAGTGTATCATCAATTGTCAAAAACTTAACACTAACATTTACACCTTGATCTTCTAGTTGTCTTTTTAAAATCTTTACATTTCCACTTTCACCATATAAATTTAATATATCATAGTATAAATGTGCGATAGTTACTCTCAAGCATCATCACCTTCATTCATTATTTTATTAAATGGAATAATATAATCAAAATTAAGAATTGCATATATGTTTCCATTAGTTCTTTTTTTAATAGATCCTTTAGCTTTATCTAAATTTTCATAAACAAATATTTTCTTTTGATCAACACCAGCATATTTTATTCTTTCAGCAATATCATAACGATGAATACCAACACATATAACACGATCAATTTCATGTTTTGAAAGTATTTCAAAATCAATATCATATAACCAAGATAAATCATCAAAATTATATCTTCTAGATATTTCTTTCCATCCAATTACAATTGTCTTTTTATCTTTATATCTATTTAAAAATAATAATGATTGATTAAAAGTAGTAGAATTTTCATTTTTGTTATTTAATACATATACTTCACGATTCTTATAAGTATAGTGATTATAATTCTTTTTATTATGACCTAAATCACTTATAGTCTGTGCAGTTTTAGCTTCATCTAGTTTCATTAATGAGCATACTGTAAAAGCAGCAATAGTGTTGTATACACAATATAATACGTTATATGGTATATGTACTTCATAAGTGTTATTAATATTAATTAAAAATTTATCATAATTAATATCAGTAACAAGATAATCTATTTTAGGTCTTTTAAATGAACACTTAGAACAATAATAATCACCAATTGTTTCAAAATGATAATAATTATAATTTAATTCACTATTACACTTAGGGCATCTTGTTATATTTAAACTAGTAAAATTATTCTTCTTAGTAGAATACTTATTTTTATCAATACCATAATAAGTAACTTTAAACTTTTTATTAAGATTAAACTTCATTAAATATGGATCATCGCCATTAAGTATAAGATGCATATCAGGAGTAAGAGCTTTTTTTATTTCGTTGAAAACTATATCAAAATGACCTTGTCTTGGTGGTTGATCACGACTAATATTAGAAACTACTACATATTTTGGCTTTATAATAGGGAAAATATATTTAGCGTATCTTTCGTCAACCTCTAAAATCATAACATCTTTTTTTATATGACCTTTAAAATTCGAGTATTCAAGACAAGTAGTAATAACCCCATCAATCAAGTTAGCGCCCTTATAATTATGCGCAACAGAATATCCTGCTTTTTTATATATATCGGCAATCATTTTAGTTGTACTACCTTTACCACTAGAACCCGTAACTGCGATTATATTTTTAGGTAAAACAAATTCACTAAGAATATTATTATCTATTTTACGCGCTATATGACCTGGTAAACTTGAACTTCTACCAACAAAGTTACCAACAAATAAAACTAATTTACCAATTAAAACACTAATAAACTTTTTCATACATCTACCTCCAATATATTTATTATAACATGTATGATAGTTTTTTTATCTAACTTTGTCGAAATAGTATCTAAAAAAAATTAAAAGTGATAATTTTAAAGAGAGGGTGATTTTATGTTAAAAGTT
>CAMNHZ010000031.1 GCA_946540075.1 uncultured Bacillota bacterium | reverse complement strand
GGAGCTCGTGTTAATATTGCTAAGGCACTTTTATATGCTATAAATGGTGGAATAGATGAAATCAAAGGTGAAAAAGTACTTGATGATATAGAACCTATTACTGATGAGTATTTAGATTATGAAAAAGTTCGTTCTAATTATTCTAAAGTATTAAAGACTGTAGCTAAAACATATGTAGATGCTATGAATATAATTCATTATATGCATGATAAATATGCTTATGAAGCAGGACAAATGGCACTACATGATACTAATGTCGATAGATTAATGGCATTTGGTATTGCAGGTCTTTCTGTAGTAGCAGATTCATTATCTGCAATCAAATATGCAAAAGTAAAACCTATTCGTAATGAAAACGGAATTGCAATAGATTTTGAAGTAGAAGGAGAATATCCAAAATATGGAAATGATGATGATAATGTAGATTCATTAGCAGTCGCAGTTGTTCAAGAATTAATAGGTGACTTAAAACAACATAAATTAATCAGAAATGCCAAACATACATTATCAGTTTTAACTATAACTTCAAATGTTGTTTATGGTAAAAAAACAGGAACAACACCTGACGGAAGAAAAGTAGGTCAACCACTCGCACCTGGTGCTAATCCAATGCATGGAAGAGATGCTAGCGGCGCACTTGCTTCATTAAACTCTGTTGCTAAAATACCATATAAAGATGTATGTCAAGATGGTATATCTAATACATTCTCAATTGTACCAAGTGCATTAGGTATGACTTTAGAAGAACGTATTAGTAATTTAGTATCTCTTATGAATGGATATTTTAAACAAGGTGCTCAACATTTAAATGTAAATGTACTTAACCGTGATACATTAATTGATGCTATGAATAATCCAGATAAATACCCAACCTTAACTATTCGTGTATCAGGATATGCTGTAAGATTTAATAGACTAAGTCGTGAACAACAACAAGAAGTAATCGATAGAACATTCCATGAGGCAGTATAATGATTGGAAATATAGATTCAATTGAAACAATGGGACTAGTAGATGGTCCAGGAATTCGTTTTGTTGTCTTCCTACAAGGTTGTCATTTAAGATGCTTATATTGTCATAATCCAGAAACATGGGATGAAAAAAAAGTAAAAATAAAAATGACACCAGAAGAATTAGTAAAAAAAATACTTAGATATGTACCTTATTATGAAAATAAAGGAGGAGTAACATTCTCCGGTGGAGAACCATTACTTCAAAGCAACTTCTTATTAGAAACATTAAAACTATGTAAAAAGAATAATATTCATACATGTTTAGATACTGCAGGAGTAGGTAATGGTAATTACGAAGAGATATTAAAGTATACCGATCTAATTATTATGGATATAAAAGCAGTCGAACCAGATCTTTATAAACGAATAACTGGTAATAGTATTGATGAATCATTAAAGTTTTTAGATGTATGTCAAAAATTAAATAAGAAAATGTGGTTCAGGCAAGTAATTGTACCTGGAATAAATGATACAAGAGAAGAGATTTTAAAATTAAAAGAATTTTCAAGTAGATATAAAAATATTGAAAGAATTGAATTATTACCATATCATTTATATGGATTAGAAAAATATAAAAAGATGAAAATACCATATAGACTAGAAAATGTAGATTCAATGGATTTAGATAAATGTAGTGAATTACAAAAAATATTAGAAGGATAATTTATCCTTCTTTATGATATAAGAGGTATGTAATGTTATATGAAATTAAATGGAATAGAATTAGATATAAATAAACTAGTAGAAGATAATGTAAAACATAATTTTTTAAAAGATTATGGAAATGGAATATATTTAAATGATAATCATACCCAAGTATTAGATAGATATCATATAAACTATAAAAATTGTACTAGTATGGAAGAATTAATCTTTAAAATCGAAGAATATTTAAATGATGACTATTTTGATGATTTAGAAATGGTTCAAAAAGAATTATCAGAGTATTATTATTATCATGATATAAATAAATAGAGATTCAGTTTTGAATCTCTATTTGTTTACTAATCTATAAAAGTTAATTGATGGCCTATTAAATAATCTTAAGTCATATCTAGAAGTACCAAGACCACTAGAAATATATAAATCAGTACCATTAAAATTATAATAATCATCATAGTATTTTTTACTACCAGGTGGTAGTATTACCGCACCAATACCAGGTACTTTTACCTGTCCATTATGTGAATGACCGGCCAAAATAAGATTATAATCATTAATATTAAGGTCATCAATAAAATCAGGTTCATGTATCATTAGAATTTTATATTTAGGTAAATTCTCATCATTATTATCAGTAAGACTAGTAATATAATTACTTATATTTTTTGACTTTTCTTCAACAGTAGTATTATCTTTATTTAAATATAAATTAGTACTTATACCTGCAAGTAAGAGTGGTTTAAAACCATCATTATAAATAATATCATAATTATTATCTATATTATTAAAACCACTATTATTCATTATTGTAGAAAAATCTTTAAACTCATAATCATGATTACCAGTAATATAGTATTTACCAACTCTAGCATCTAATTTACTGAGTATAGATATTAAACTATTAATTTGCTTTTCATTAATCTTAGTATCTTTATCAATTAAATCACCAGTAAATACAATAAGATCAGGATTTAAATAATTTATTTTATTAACAATTTTTTTAAGTTCATTATCATTAATAGTTCGACCATAATGAACATCAGAAAAATGAACTATCTTAAAACCATAAAAGTTATCAGGAATATTACTATTAGTAATCTTATATTCTTTTACATTTATTCCAGTAGTTCCAATAAATCTAGCATATAGAAAAGTAGCTATGATTATTAGTATCATCATAATAATTAATTTAACAATAATATTAGCTAATTTTTTGCGCTTTTTATTCTTTGATCTGCTCATATTATTCACCTAGTATAATTTTAACATAAAAACAGTGAATATGTAAAAATAAACTTATATTCTTTCTCAGGTTGACATAACTAACTATTTTATTTAACAAAAAATGTAGATAATAATTAAAAAACTAGTATTGATAGGGTAATACTTTCTTTTTTTTTAATATTTTAGTATAATATTTTTATTGATTGTAAGGTGAATAGTATGTATTTAAAGAGAATAACCGCACATGGTTTTAAATCATTTGCAGACAAAATAAATATTGAACTTAATAATGGAATAATTGGTGTTGTTGGGCCAAACGGAAGTGGAAAGAGTAATGTAGTAGATGCAATTCGTTGGACACTTGGTGAACAATCAGTAAAATCACTACGTGGTGATGGAAATATGGCTGATGTAATATTCTCTGGTTCTAAATCAAGAAAAGCTATGAATAGAGCAAGTGTTACATTAGTATTTGACAATAGTGATAAATATATTCCAGTTCCATATACAGAAGTATCTATCAAAAGAATGGTATATAAAGATGGTACTAATGAATATTTTATGAATGGTGAAAAATGTAGGTTAAAAGACATTACAGCAATATTATTAGATACAGGTATTGCTAAAGAAAGTTTTAATATTATTTCACAAGGGCAAATCGAAGAGATTATTAGTAGTAAACCAACTGATCGAAGAACAATGTTTGAAGAAGCAGCAGGAGTACTAAAATATAAGAAAAGAAAAGAAGATGCTTTACGTAAACTAGATCGTACTCATGATAATATGAATCGTGTAAATGATATTATAAGTACATTAGACACCCAATTAGAACCTCTTAGAGAACAAAAAGAAAAAGCACTTAAGTATAAAGAGGCAAAAGAAAGTTTATCAGGAATAGAAATAGCTTTAATTGCTCATGATATAACTAATATTAATGATAACTATCAAAGAAATAAAGATTTGATAAAACAATTAGAAAAAGAAATAATAAACTTATCTACTTCTAATAGTGAAAGTGAAGCAAAAATAGAATCATTTAAATTAGATATAACTAAATTAGATAAACAGATAAGTAGTAAACAAAACGAATTAGTTGCCTTAACTACTAAAGTAGAAAGAATTAATAGTGAAAAACAAATTATTTTAGAACGAAAGAAATATGAAGTAGAAGATTCTAAATTACATAATAATTTGTTAAATCTTAAAGAAGAAGAATTAAAATTAAATAATGAGATATCTAATATTAAAAATATTATAGATAGTTTAAATGAAGAATTAAAAAAAGAATTATCAGATATAAAAAGTATTGTTGATGAAATCAATAGTACTACAAAAAATAAATCACAATTGGAAACAAAACTATCTAATTTAGTTAAAGAAAGAATGATTAATAATCATAAAATTGATACTTTAAGAACTTCAATTGATAATAATAGTAATTTACCATACGCAGTAAAAAATATTTTAAACAACCCTAAATTAACTGGTATTCATGATGTGATTGGTAATGTTATAGAAGTAGAAGAAAGATATGCTGTTGCTATATCAACCGCACTTGGAATGGCTAGCTCATTTGTTATAGTTGATTCAGAATCAAACGCTAAAGATGCAATTAGATATTTAAAAGAAAATAATGGAGGTAGAGTTACTTTCTTCCCATTAAACATAATTAAATCTAAATATATAGAAAGTAATATACTTAATAGTTTAGAATTAGAAAATGGATTTGTTGGTGTTGCTTCTAACTTAATTAAATATGACAAGAAGTTTACTAACATTATTGAAAATCAATTAGGAAATGTTATTATAATTGATAATATAGATAATGCTAATAGAATTAGTAGAAAATTAAATCATCGCTATAAAATAGTTACTTTAGATGGAGAATTACTTCATATTGGAGGTTCTATTACAGGTGGTAAAAACAAAGTTAGAAATATTATTAATGACAAATATGAATTAGAAAGATTAATTAAAGAAGATAATTCATATATAAATAGTATCAAATTAACAGAAGAAAATATTAATGAAGTAGATTCTAATTTAAAAGAGTTAGAAACAAAACTACAAGTTAGTTATCAAAATAAGAATAATAAAGAAGAAAATGTTAATGCAAAGAATAAAATGTTAAATGAACTAATTGATAAAAAAGATAGTGTATCTAAAGAGATAGTAGGAACAAATAATATTTTATCTAATAATCTTAGTAATGAAGAAGAAGAGGTTTTAAATCGTTATTATAGTGCGACTAAAGAAAAAGAAAAAGTTGCCTTTGATTTAGAAAATTTAAATAAGAAAAAACTTAGTTTAAGTGAAGAACTAGAAGATTATGAACTTGAATCTAAAAAAGAGAATAGTGAAGTTTCAAGAAAAAATAAAGAACTTAATAAATTAGAAATTGAAGTAAATAGAGCCGATGTAAAATTAGATACTCTTATTTCAACTCTTAGTGAGACTTATAGTACAACATATGAGAATGCTTTTAAAAATTATAAGCTTACTATGGAAGAAGAAGTAGCTCGTATGAAAGTTTCTGATTTAAAGAAAACAATAAAAGATTTAGGTAATGTAAATGTTGGCGCAATCGAAGAATATGATCGTATTAGTGAAAAATATGAATTCTTAAATAATCAAAAACAAGATTTAACTAATGCTGAAAATACACTTCTTGAGATTATTAATGAGATGGATGATGTCATGAAAGAAGAATTTTCTAAAACATTTGAAATCATAAGAAATAATTTCAATCAAACCTTTAATGAATTATTTAGAGGTGGTAAAGCAGATTTAAAATTAACAGATCCTAATGATTTACTTGAAACAGGTATAGAGATTGTCGCATCTCCTCCAGGAAAAAAACTTGCTAGTATATCATTACTATCAGGTGGAGAAAAAACATTTACTGCTATTAGTTTATTATTCGCAATACTTAAAACTAGAACAGTTCCATTCTGTGTCTTAGACGAGGTAGAAGCAGCTTTAGATGAAGTAAATGTTGATAGTTTTGGTGAATATTTAAATAAACTTAAAGATAAAACACAATTTATTCTAATTACCCATAAGAAAAAAACAATGGAATATGCTGATATTTTATATGGTATAACTATGCAAGAGTCTGGAGTATCTAAATTTGTAAGTGTAAAACTTGAAGATATTAAGGAAAATAAATAACATGCATCGAAAAGAGAATAAATTTTGGAAAGAATATAATGTTGGTAGGTTAGAAAAAGGCCTACCAACTAATTTTATAAATGAAAAAGAATATAGAGAACTTACAAATATTCTTAAGAAAAAACATATAAAATATAAAGTTTATGAACTTTATAGTGAATGTGATAATAAAATTATATATATAGATAGACTACCTAAATTTAAATGTTTTAAAATAATAACTGACCAAGAACTTAGTCATCAAATGATAATGGGAAGTTTATTTTCACTTAATTTAGATAAAAGTTTATTTGGAGATATATTTGTTGAAGATAATAATTATTATATAGTAGTTATTGATGCAATATCGCAATATATAAAGGAAAACTTAACTATGATAGGTAATAATTATATTAAGTTAAAAGAAGTTAATCTTAATATCTTGACTAATCATAAAAGAAATTATGAACAAATAAATTTGATAGTCCCATCTCTTAGAATAGATACTGTAATAGCTAGATTGATCCATACTAGTAGAAGTAAAATAGATAATCATATAAATAATAAAGAAGTATTATTAAACTATAATGAACTTACTAATGCTAATTATAAATTACATGAAAATGATGTATTTTCAATAAGAAGATATGGAAAATATATATATGTAGGTATAATAAAAAATACTAAGAAAGATAATTTAGTTATAGAGTTAAAAAAGTATATAAGTTAGTTTTGATTAATTAAATATTTTATGTTATATTAATAATAGGTGAGTAGTATGGATGATGGTAAGATAAAACTAACTAATGATGCATTTAGTGAAGAAGTTATAAATGAAAAAGAAAGACAAGTTGGAAAAAGTATATATAAAACTAATTTAAAGTTTAAACTTGATAAAGAATATGGTGTTGACCAAACAATAGAGCTTATAAAAGAATCACGAGAAAAGAATCTGGAAGAGCAAAAAAATTTAAAGAAAATTAATCGTACTTTGCTTATTCTTGTGATAGTGATTGCTTTAGCTATTCTAGCTTATATATATTTTATAAAATAATACTCATATATATTGGAGGAATCAAATTATGAAAAATAATTCATCAAATCAACTAGGTTATACTTTGATTGAGTTACTTGCAGTAATCGCACTTATTGCTATAATTATCATGTTAACTACACCGGCTATCAGGGAAGTTAAGAATAGAGCTATTGAAGGAAGCCTTCGTTCATCTGCAAGTGGATTAATCAGATCAGCTAAAATTTATTATGAAAAGTATATGAGTGAAAATTACGTTGATCCTGAAACAACTAGTAATCTAACCTATAATGAATTTCAGATTAATAATGGCAAGATATTAGATTCGCAAGGACATACATTGTCATATGAAGGTAAACTTCCACAAACTGGGTTTGTTCGAATTTATCAAGATGGATCAATTAGTATTAAGATAGTAAACAATAAATTTGTTGCATGTAAATCAAATACAGAGGATAAAATTATATCTGGTAAAAAAGAAGAAAAATGTAAATAAATATACAATTATTTACATTCTTTTTTTTATTTAAAACATATCCATGATATAATAGGACAAGGTGATATCTATGAAACAGAAAAACATTAGAAATTTTTCAATAATCGCACACATTGATCATGGTAAGAGTACTCTTGCTGATCGTATTTTAGAACTTACAGGTGCTATAACAGAAAGAGAAAGACAAGATCAATTGTTAGATAGTATGGATATAGAACGTGAACGTGGTATCACAATAAAACTTAATACTGTTGAACTTAATTATAATTATAAAGGTGAAGACTATGTTTTACATTTGATTGATACTCCAGGACATGTCGATTTTTCATATGAAGTATCTAGATCACTAGCAGCCTGTGAAGGTGCAATACTTGTAGTAGATGCTGCTCAAGGAATAGAAGCTCAAACATTAGCTAATTTATATTTGGCCTTAGAGAGTAATTTAACTATTATACCGGTAATAAATAAGATTGATTTACCTAATGCTGATCCTGAAAGGGTAAAAAAAGAATTAATTGATAATCTAGGTTTTTCTGAAGATGAAATAATACTTGCTAGTGCTAAAAATGGTATAGGTATTAAAGAGATAGTAGAAAATATTATAGAGAAGGTACCTTCACCTACAGGTGATAGTACTCTACCACTTCAAGCACTAATATTTGATAGTTATTTTGATGCTTATAAAGGTGTTACATCACTAATCAGAATAGTAAATGGTCAAGTAAAAGTTGGAGATAAAGTAAAAATGATGGCAACTGGTGCTGTTTATGAAGTTGTTGAACTTGGAGTACATACTCCACATGAAGAAAAAAGACAAGTATTAAATACAGGAGATGTAGGATACTTATGTGCTAGTATTAAAAGTATTGAAGATGTTAAAGTAGGAGATACTATTACATCCGCACTTAATCCAAGTAAAGAACAATTACCAGGTTATAAACCAATGAAACCAATGGTATTCTGTGGATTATATCCAATAGAATCAAGTAAATTTCCAGATCTTAGAGAAGCTTTAGAAAAATTAAAATTAAATGATGCATCATTAGAGTTTGAACCAGAAACATCTAAAGCATTAGGTTTTGGTTTTAGATGTGGATTTTTAGGTTTATTACATATGGAAATAATAGAAGAAAGAATTGAAAGAGAATTTGGTATTAGTTTAATTGCTACTAGTCCATCCGTAATATATGATGTTACACTTACAGATAATAGTCATGTTTTAGTTGATAGTCCAACTAAAATGCCTGATAAAGTAAGAATTAAAGATATAGAAGAACCATATATTAGAACTAATATCTTTGTACCTAGTGATTATATAGGTCCAATAATGGAATTATGCCAAAATAAACGAGGTAATTATGTATCTATGGAATATTTAGATCAAACACGAGTAAATATTCATTATGATATTCCATTATCTGAGATTGTATATGATTTCTTTGATAAGTTAAAGTCAAGTACTAAAGGATATGCATCATTTGATTATGATGTGATTGGATATAAGAGTAGTAACTTAGTAAAAATGGATATATTACTTAATGGTGAAATAGTAGATGCTTTAAGTATAATTGTTCATAAAGATTTTGCTTATACTAGAGGTAAAGCAATTGTTGCTAATTTAAAGAAGTTAATTCCTCGTCAACAATTTGAAGTTCCAATTCAAGCATCAATAGGTAATAAAGCAATCGCTCGTGCTGATGTAAAAGCAGTTAGAAAAGATGTATTAGCTAAATGTTATGGTGGGGACGTTTCAAGAAAGAGAAAACTATTAGAGAAACAAAAAGAAGGAAAGAAAAGAATGAAGACAGTTGGTAGTGTAGAAATACCTCAAGAAGCATTCTTATCAGTTCTTTCAATGGATGA
>CAMNHZ010000030.1 GCA_946540075.1 uncultured Bacillota bacterium | reverse complement strand
GAAAAAAGTTTAGCTATTTTAACGATGATTGATGATAGAATATATAATGTTCCAAAAGGTAGATTTTTAGATACTGATAAAAATAAAATTATACACTATGAACCTTTAAGTAATTATCTTGATTCTGATCAAT
Organism: uncultured Bacillota bacterium; assembly: GCA_946540075.1. Taxonomy (GTDB): domain Bacteria; phylum Bacillota_I; class Bacilli_A; order RF39; family UBA660; genus CAMNHZ01. The sequence goes on along the minus strand of CAMNHZ010000030.1, from coordinate 9,350 downwards.
TTTCGTTTATTGTTGTTGATGCTGGTATTAATCCAGAAATAACAGAAGATACTGTTCTTTTAGCAGTAACTAGAGAACAAGATGAAATACTAAGTAATTATTATGAAAAACATTCAAAACAAGAAGAATCATATGATCTTACAGAAGATTTTATTGAGGAAGCAAGTCAATATACTAAGGCTTCTTTATTACTTAATTAATTATAAAATAGGGCAAAAGTCCTATTTTTTCTCTTGTAAAAATATATTTGATGTAATATAATTAAATAGAAAGTAATTATATCGGAGGTAATATATGAAAACAAGAACAATAAGTGCTATAGTAGTTTTAGCTATTGCTATACCAATATTTCTAATGGGTGGATATGTTTATACTGCTGCAATATATGTATTGTCATTACTTGCTTTAAGGGAGTTTATAAAAATAAAAGAGACTAAAAAAGATTTGCCAGAGTTTATGGAATTTATATCATATATCATATTAACTTTGGTAGTACTATCTAATGTAGATAATAAAGATTTAGTGTTTAGTATTGATTTTAGAGTAATATCTGCACTATTTATATCTTATTTACTACCTACAATTGTATATCATGATTCAAAAGTATATAGTGTTAATGATGCGTTTTATTTAATATCTGGCATTTTCTTCTTAGGAATTTCATTTAATTTATTAATCTTATTACGTAATGTCAGATTAGCTTTAATTGCTTATTTATTCTTAATAAGTGTTATTACAGATACATATGCTTATTTAGTAGGAATGTTAGTAGGACGTCATAAATTAATAGAAAGTATATCACCAAAAAAGACATGGGAAGGAAGTGTTGGTGGTACTTTAATGAGTATAATCATAGCTGGAACTTTCTATCATGTAGTAGTAAATCCAAATTTAAATATTGCTATTGTTATACTTATGACAACATTTTTATCTATAATAGGACAATTTGGTGATCTAGTATTTTCAGCAATTAAACGTTATTTTGGTAAGAAAGATTTTTCTAATATAATGCCAGGACACGGAGGAGTATTAGATAGATTAGATAGTATAATATTTATTATGCTAGCATTTATGTTTTTTATCTCAATTATATAGAAAGAAGGAAATATGAACTTTTTAATAACATTTATCGCATTCATATTTGTTTTAGGAATAACTGTTTTAGTTCATGAATTTGGACATTTCATCTTTGCAAAGAAAGCAGGAATTTATGTATACGAATTTTCAATAGGAATGGGACCTCGTATTTTTAAGTTTACTAGAAAGAATGATGAAACAGAGTATTCAATTCGAGCTTTACCAATCGGTGGATATGTTCAAATGGCTGGTGAAGAAATAGAAGTTGATGAAAAAATACCAGAAGAAAAAAGAATGCAATCTAAAAGTTGGAGTGAAAGATTAATGGTTATGATTGCAGGAGTTATGATGAATTTCTTACTTGCAATCTTCTTACTTTTTATCTTAAGTCTTGTAAATGGAGCACCATCAATGGATCCAGTTATATCTAAGGTTAGTAAGTCTTCACCTGCATATAAAGTAGGGCTAAAAAAGGATGATAAGATTTTATCAATAAACAATCATAAGGTACTTAATTCTGATGATCTGTTATTAAAACTACAAATAGCAGGTAAGAAAGAATCAACTATGGTTGTAAAACATGCAAGTGGTAATATAGAAACATTAATTATAAAACCTAAAAAGGAAATAGTTAAAGGTGAGAGTGTTTATCGTTATGGATTTGAAATAGAATCTAAAGTTGATAGAGGTTTATTAGTATCACTACAATATGCAATTACTAAGTTTTTAAGTTTATTCTATCAAATGTTATCAATTCTGTTTTATCTAATAACAGGCGCACTTTCAATAAAGAATTTATCTGGTCCTGTTGGAATATTTAGTGTAGTAGGGGCTACATTAAAAACAGGATTATCAAATTTAATATATTTACTTGCTTATATTTGTATTAATGTTGGTTTAATTAATTTGCTTCCAATTCCAGCGTTTGATGGTGGACATGTTTTATTCTTAATTATAGAGAAAATTAAAGGAAGTCCTGTTAATCCAAAATTAGAAAATACAATTCATACAGTATTTTTAGTATTATTAATGATACTAATGTTATATATTACATTTAACGATGTTTTAAGACTGTTTTAAATAGTCTTTTTTTGTGATATTCATTATTAAAAGTTAATATTTTTAAAGGAGTAGTAAAATATCATTTACATATATTTACAACGAAGTATTAATTTATTTGAATGTTTTAATGAGTTATATGCTAAAATTATTATAGGAGTGATGTTATTATGGCAAAGAGAAAAAAAGGAAAAAGAATGAGTACTAAGAAGAAAGTTTTATTATTATTGTTAGTTGTACTAGCTATAGGTGGTTTTTGGTTTTATAAAAATAATAACGGAGAATTAAGTGAAAAACTAAATATAAAACCTAATAAGATTCATATAAAGAAATTAAAGATTGTAGATCCTGATAGTAAAACAAGAAATATTGCAGTTATGATTAACAATCATAAATCTGCTCGTATGAATCATGCTGGATTACAAGATGCATACCTTACATATGAAATTATTGTTGAAGGTGGTCTTACTAGAATGATGGCAATATTTAAAGATAAAGATACTGCTAAAATTGGTTCAGTTAGATCATCACGTCATTATTTCTTAGATTATGCAATGGAAAATGATGCAATATATACACATTTTGGATGGAGCCCACTTGCTCAAAGTGACATATCTAAATATGGTATTAATAATATTAACGGATTAACTGATTCTTCTGCCTTCTGGCGTGATAGAAACTTAAATGTTGCTAGTGAACATACAGCATTTACTAGTATTGAAAAAATTAAGAGTGTTGCTAAGAGTAAAGGTTATCGTATGACAAGTGATTCAAAACTTTTACTTAATTATAGTGTAAAAGAAGTTAGTTTAAGTGAAAAAGAAGGAGCTATGGTTGCTAATAAAGTCGTAATTCCATATTCTACATATATTACTACTAGCTACACTTATGATTCTGATAATAAAGTTTATAATCGTTTTGTAAACGGGGAAGTTCATAAGGATGCTATAACTGGTAAGCAATATACTGCTAAAAATATAATTATTGCTAAAATGAATAATTCTAGTATTGATTCTTATGGTAGACAAGATATTGATAATGTTGGTACTGGAGAAGGATATTATATAACTGATGGTAGTGCAGTTCCAATTAAGTGGAGTAAGTCATCAAGAGAAAGTAAGACTAAATATACTTATAATGATGGTACTGAGATAAAAGTAAATGATGGAAATACTTATATTCAAATTCAACCATTAAGTCAAACAACTTCAATTACTGAGTAATTTGCCTATCAGAATTAATTATGATATAATTTCATAGTCTGAAAGGTTGATGTATAGTGAGTATAGATGATAAAGATTATTATATATTGGTAAAAGATATACTTGATAATAAGACATTTAAGATGATTGGTGATATTGAACACCATGGTATAAGTAGATTAGATCATAGTATAAAAGTATCTTATAATTCTTATAAGATTGCCAAAATGTTAGGTCTTGATTATAAAGATGCTGCTCGTGGTGGACTATTACATGATTTCTTTCTTAGTAAAAAAGATCGAACTCAATTAGAAAGATTTTTATCAACATTTACTCATCCTAAAATAGCAGTAAAAAACTCTATCAATGAGTTTAATGTAAACAAAAAACAACAAGATATGATAAAGAGTCATATGTTCCCAATTAATTTAACAGTTCCAAAGTATGCTGAAAGCTGGATTGTCAATTTAGTTGATAAAGCAGTAGGTAGCTTTGAATTTGGAGTTAAGTTTAAATATCATATAAGTTGTATTGTTAATATATATGTTGTTATATTACTTAATCTTATAAAATAAGAAATGATGTGCTTTCATTTCTTATTTTTTTATAGTATAATATGTTTGTGTCCTCATAGCTCAGCTGGATAGAGCAACCCCCTCCTAAGGGGTAGGTCGGAGGTTCGAATCCTCTTGGGGACGCCATTGTTTATTAATTTATTTTATTTAGATGTTATGAAGGATAGTGCTTTAAGTAATTAACATATAATATAACTTGTGGTTTTGTGATATAGAGTTTTTTATTAGTAAATTTTAATGTTTTTAATATATTGATGATTTGCTATCAAGTATTTTTTGTAAAACATATAGATTATTAATAATGATAGTGATATAATGAGATTGCAAAACAAAAAAATTGTGATTTTTATTAAGAAGTGTGAAAGGTAAAAATAGTATGATTGATGGTTTAAAAAAGAAAAATAAAAAAATATTTAGTATTATTCAGATTATTATATTGCTAATAGCTACAGGTATAATTGTTGCTTCATTTTATACTAAATCTACATTTCCAATGACTTCAATTGAAGAATTATATTTTTATTATAATAATGGAGTTCAAAATTCTGATATGGGGGTTTTTATAAGTGCGATAAAGTTCTGCTTACCTTATGGCTTAGTATTGTTTGGTATTTTATGCGTACTATTCTTTGACTTATCATTTGGTCATTTGAAACTAAAAAAAACAATTCATAAGAAGAATAAAGAAAATAAAGTGATTAGTTTTTATCCAGTAAACATAATTATTAATCATAGAATAATTGCTAATATTATATTAGTTATATGTTCAATGTTATTTGTTGGATATTGTTTTAAATCATTTACATTTTTGAAAGATGCAAGTACAAATTCAACATTTATTGAAAAAAATTATGTTGACCCTAAAAAAACAGATGTAAAATTCAACAAAAAAAGAAATCTTGTTGTTCTTTTTGTTGAATCATTAGAAACATCTTTCTTTACTAAAAAACAAGGTGGATATTGGAATTATGAAGTGACTCCAGAGTTATATAAGTTATTAAAAGAAAAAGATAGTATTGCTTTTCATGATAAGAATTCGGCTCAGCAAATGAGTATGATAGAGGGTGCTTCATGGACAACTGCATCAGTAGTTACCAACAATACAGGAATTCCTTTTAAAATACCTATTGGTTCAAATGATTATCATTCTAAAAATTTTATGAATGGATCTTATGCGTTAGGTGATATGCTTAAAGATGAAGGATATCATAATGAAGTTATTTCAGGAGCAACAACATCATTTGGAGGTATTAAAGAGTTTTATACACGTCATGGTAAATATGATATTATTGATAGTGATTCATTAAGTGAATATGGCTTTAAGATGAAAGAGAAAGATAAGGGAGCTTGGGGCTTTAATGATAAATATATGTTTGACATTGCTAAAAAGAGACTTAAAAAAATATCTAAAAGTAGTCAACCATTTAATTTACAGATTATAAGTATTGATAATCATTTTCCAGATGGTTTTGTTGGAGATTATACATTAAACAAATATAAAACTCAATATGAAAATGTATATGCTACTGATTCAAAATTAATTTATGATTTTGTGTCATGGATTAAGAAACAAGATTTTTATAAAGATACTACTATTTTAGTTGTTGGAGATCATGTATCAATGCAAACAGGTTATTTTGCAAGTAGGGGAATAACTAATAGATATGTGTATAGTTGTCTAATTAATTCAGGCCTTGATGCAAAGAAAGAAAATAATCGTATTTATTCTGCTTTAGATACTTATCCAACTATTATTTCAGCAATAGGTGGTAAAATCAAAGGTGATAGATTAGGTTTAGGCGTTAATATGCTTTCATCAAAACAGACTTTAACAGAACAATATGGCTTTGCTTTGGTAAATGGAGAAGTTAAAAAGAATTCAGATTTCTATAATAAGAAAATCTTGGCAGATGATTATGACAAGATGATTGAAGATGGTGAGGAGTAAAATTATGTTTATAGTAAAATTACATAAATCAGTTATTGTTACATATTTGGGCGTAATGTTTGGTATTTGCGCAACTTATTTTGCCTTTGTTAAAATGGCATTTTCACAAGTTTCATATTTAAGATATTCATTAGTCTTTCTAGTTTTAGCTGGAATTTGTGATATGTTTGATGGAAAGATTGCACGTATGTGTAAAAGAACAGAAGATGAGAAGAATTTTGGTATTCAAATTGATTCTCTAGCAGATGTTGTTAGTTTTGTCTTTCTACCAGTAGTTATTATGTGTTCACTTGGAATGACATCTGTATTAGATATATTAGTATATTGTTTATTTGTAATATGTGGTATATCACGTCTAGCATATTTTAATATAATTGCTGATTCAGATGTACCTGTAAAATATTATAGTGGATTGCCAGTAACATCTACTGCAATTATATATCCTATTTTAGGATTACTTCATGGTGTTGTTTCTGAAGGCGTATTCTTTAAAATATATATATGTGCAACTGCATTAACCGCAATATTATTTGTTCTTAAAATAAGAGTTCCTAAATTAAAAGGTATTGCATATGTAATTGTACCAATTTTATCATTAATATTAATTAGTTTATTGTTGGTGCTTAACTAATGTATTATGATTTAAAAAGTAAAAAGTTAATTAAAGAAGATACATCTAACTCATTAAAGTTTTTATATAATACTATAATTGGTAGATGTATCTTAAAAGTTGCTTGTTCACATTTTATCGCAAATCTTTATGCAACTTATATGAATTCAAGATTTTCAAAAATAAAAATAAAAAAATTTATTCGTAAGAATGGAATTGATATGAGTGAATATGAAGATAAGAATTATAAATCATTTAATGACTTTTTTATGAGAAAAATAAAACCTGATAAAAGAAAAATTAATTCTGGTTTAATTGCTGTTTGTGATTCTAAGCTAAGTGTTTATAAGATTAATGATAATTCAACTTTTAATATTAAGAATTCAAAATATACTATAAATGAACTTATAAGATCGGATGATAATAATTATGAATATGCATTGGTATTTAGACTTTGTGTTGATGACTATCATCATTATGCATTTCCAGATGATGGGAAGGTTATATCAACTAAAAGTATAAATGGTATATTACATACTGTTCAACCTATAGCTTTTAAGAAAAATAAAGTATTTACTGAAAACGCTAGAACTATTACATATTTAGATTGTGATAATCTAGGTAAGGTATGCTATATCGAAGTAGGGGCTATGATGATTGGTAAAATTGTAAATGAAGAAGTTACAACCTTTAAGAAAGGTGATGAAAAAGGTCACTTTGAATTTGGTGGTTCTACTGTAATTTTATTAATAGAAAAGAATAAAGTAGAAATAAATGAAACAATATTAAAAAACACAGAAAACGATATTGAAACGATCGTGAAAATGGGTGATCAGATAGGGTGGTGATATTATTAAAAATTCAAAAAAATATTTAATTATGTTTGTATTTTTTATACTAATAATATTACTAACTTTTAATAGTATTTATGATGGAAATTCATTTAAAACAATTTTAATAAATTTAAAACAAATTAAACCAGTGTATTTTTTGATTGGTTTAAGTATGATTTTTGTATATTTCCTATTACAAGGAATATATATGAAAAGTATTTTGAAAGCTTTAAATAAAAATATAACATTAAGAAAAGGGATATTTTATTCAATGATAGAGTTTTTCTTTAGTGGAATTACTCCATCATCTACAGGTGGTCAGCCTGTTCAACTTTACTACATGAGAAAAGATAAAATCCCATTACGTAAGATATATATAACACTGTTATTAAATACGATTTTTTTCAAATTAATAATATTAATACTTGGTATTCTTGTCTTAATTTTTAGAAGTAAATATGTATTTTTGAGTTCTGGTATTTATGTATTCTTCTTTATTTTAGGGTTTATGGTTGATTTATTTATTGTTATACTTGGATTTTTATTACTTACTAAACCTAAGTATATAAAGAAGATAATTACTATATTTGTTAATAAAACTTCTAATATTAAACTAATAAGTAGATATACAAAAAATATTGAAATAAATGGTTTGATTAAAAGATATAAAGATGAATTAACATTTATTAATGATAATAAAAAATTAGTTTTTTATAATTTTATTATAACATTTATTCAAAGATTACTATTATTTTCAGTTGCATATTTGATATATAGATCATTAGGTTTTTCTAAATATGGATATTTTGATTTATTAATGATTCAAGTAAGTGTTCAAGTTGCGATTGAAGCATTATTGTTACCTGGAGGAGCAGGTCTTTCTGAAGGAATGTATCATAATATATTTGTTGTATTATTTGGTTCTGGATTTGCAGATACAGGTATGCTATTAACACGTACATTCTCATTTTATATTCCATTATTAATTAGTGGATTATGTATAATTACGTATAGAATAGTTACGAAGAAAAGATAAGTTATTGTAATAACTTATTTTTTTGTTTAAATAGTCAGAAAGATTGGTTCAAATCTTTCTTTTTTAATAAATATAAGGTATAATATACTATGTTACATTGTAAATAAGTTATGTTTTGAGGGTAGGAATTTTTATGAAGGAAATAGGATTTGTTATTGTTAATTATAATGATTATGAAACAACAAAAAGATTACTTGATAATATAAAAGATTATGACTGTTTGAAGAAAATAGTGGTTGTTGATAATTGTTCAACAGATAATTCTTTAGAAGAATTAAATAAAATTGAATCTAAAAAAATTGATATAATTAGTAATGTATCAAATAAAGGATATGCATCAGGACTTAATTGTGGTGCGAAATACTTGATGAATAAACTAAATAATCCAATTATAGTTTTTTCTAATTCAGATATTATTATAAATAAAGAACAAGATATAGTTTCTTTAGCCAATGATATAAATAGAAAAATTAAAGTGGTTGGACCGGTTATTGAAGAAAAAGGCAATTATAATAGAGGATGGAAAAAAACCACTCCTTTTGTTGAAATATTATTAAATTTACCTTTAATTAGTAGATACTTTAAGAAAACATACTTATATTACAGTGATAATTATTATAGAGATAACATAACATATGTTGATGTTGTATCTGGGTGTTTATTTTTAGTAGATGGAAAGACACTAAAAGAAATTGGATATTTTGATGAAAATACATTCTTATATTATGAAGAACTTATATTATCATCAAAAATTAAAAGTATCAACAAAAGAATAATTGTAGATAATAATGTTCATGTAATTCATGATCATTCACAGACAATTGATAAAAATGTAAAAAAAATTAGAAAGTATAAGATATTAAAACAAAGTCAACATTACTATGTAAAAAAATATTTAAAAGCAAATGATTTAGAATTAACATTTTTATGGTTGACTAATAAGTTATCATTAGTAATTTTATATATAAGAGGATTATTTAGAAACTAGTATTTGTATTTAAATAAAATAT
>CAMNHZ010000029.1 GCA_946540075.1 uncultured Bacillota bacterium | reverse complement strand
TCTCTAATAGTCTTTTTCATTCTTATCACCTTATTTATATAAATTAATTATACTAAAAAAAGAAGAGTTTAACAACCCTATCTATAGTCTACATAGTTAAAAAAAATTCACTAATTAGTGAACCTTTTTCTTTCTTAAAATAGAATTATATTAGTAAATAAAAAAGATGGGGTACCCCAGGCGAGATGAATGCTCACATATATAAAATATGCTTACTGGCATTGCCAACACATCGTTAATCCTTCACAAGTAACCCATCTATAAATATATTATAGCATAATAATATAAATTATTCATCCTTTTTTAATTTTTTATTATATCACTAATAATCAATAATGAGTATTTTTTTATCTTTCAAAATCATCTTTTTCGTTATTTAAATCTAATTCTTCAATGTCGCCATCATCTAACACATTATCTTCAACTTCTTTTACTAAAAAAGAGAAGTCAAAAGTATCTAGTAAAGTCTAAATACTACTGACTCCTCATTATAATTAATATTATATATTTACTTTAAAATACCGGTATATTTTCTACTATATATTCTTTAAATAATAATTATTTTTTAATTCATATGATAGTGTTGTCTTATCTCCATGACCTGGATATAAAGTTATATCACTAGGGTATTTTTTTAACTTTTTTAATGAATTATACATATCAATTTCATTACCTCCAGGTAAATCCATTCTACCTATACTATCTTTAAAAATAAAGTCACCTACAAACATAACTTTTTCTTCTTTGAAATAAAATACTACTAAGTCATTAGAATGACCTTTCATATATATAACTTCAAAATTAAAAGGTCCAATATGATAATTTTTTTCTACTAAGTTATCATACTTTAATACTTGAATATTATATTCTTCTAATAAAGAATCTAAGGCACTTATATGATCACTATGACTATGAGTAATTAGTATTGCTTGTAAGTTTAAATCTTTTATAGCTTCTTTAATTCTTGATGATTCATCTCCTGGATCTATTATTAGAGCGTAACCATCTTTTTCTAATATATAACAATTAGTTTCTAATACTCCAACTATTAATCTATTTATTTTCATTTTTTATTCCTTCTTCTAATATCTTTTTTACTGGTCCATATGTTTTTCTATATCCTTCTATTAATCCATATTTTGATATAGCTTCTAAGTGTTTTTTAGTTGGATATCCTTTATGGTTTTTAAAACCATATAATGGATATTTTTCATCTAGTTCATACATCATTCTATCTCGTGTTACTTTGGCAATAACACTAGCTGCAGATATAGTTATACTTTTTAAATCTCCTTTAACTATTGGAGTAACTGGGATATCTATATCTATAGGCATTGCATCAGATAGTACGTGTCCTACATTTACTTTAGTTCTTACTTTATTAATTGCACGTATCATAGCTTCTCTACTAGCACTATATATATTCATCTCATCTATTTCTTCTGGTGTACATAAACCTATTTCAACTGCGATTGCATTTTCCATAATATAATCATAATACATATCACGTTTTTTTTCTGATAGTTTCTTAGAGTCAGTAAGTCCTTCTAAGATAAAATTGTGTGGTAATACAACACATGCAGTTACTACTGGTCCGATTAAAGGTCCACGTCCTACTTCATCTACTCCTGCGACATGTTCTATTCCATTATTCCATAGTTCTTTTTCATATTTATAATTATCCATTTTAATCTCTTTTCTATATTACTTTAAATAAATTATAACATGAATTAGAAAAATAAAAAGGTTATTTCTAACCTTTTACAACAATATTAACTAATTTTCCTGGAATAGCAATCATTTTTACTATTTCTTTACCTTCGATATGTTTTTTTACATTTTCTATTTCTTTAGCTAAATTAATCATATCATCTTTTGAAGTATTAACATCAATATCCATTTTTCCTCTTACTTTACCATTTACTTGAACTACCATAGTAACAGTATTAGTAACAGTTTTAGCTTCATCATATGTAGGCCATGGTTCATAAGCTATAGTATCTTTATGACCTAGCATACTCCATATTTCTTCTGTAATATATGGTGCGATAGGATTTAATAGTTTTATAAATCCTTCAGCATATTCTCTTGGGAATACTTCTTCTTTATATACAGCATTTATAAATATCATCATTGTTGATATTGCTGTATTAAAATTCAATGTTTCATAATCATTAGTAACTTTCTTTACTGTTTGATGATAAATAGTTTCTAGATTCTTATTTTCTACATCTTTTACTCTACCTTCTTCAAATAAACGATATACTCTATCTAAGAATTTTTTAGCTCCTTCTACACCAGTATTACTCCATGGTTTATCTGCTTCAAGTGGTCCCATAAACATTTCATATAATCTTAATGTATCAGCACCATAATCTCTTACTATATCATTAGGATTAACACTATATTCAGGATATCTTTTACCCATTTTAATTCCATTAGAACCAAGAATCATTCCTTGATGAACTAATTTTTTAAATGGTTCTTTATTTGATAGTATTCCTTTATCATATAAATAATTATTCCACATTCTAGAATATAATAAATGTCCAACTGCATGTTCTGGTCCACCTACATATAAATCTACTGGCATCCAATGGTCAAGTAATTTTTTATCTGCAAGTTCATTTTCATTATTTGGATCAATATATCTTAAGAAGTACCATGATGATCCTGCACTTCCTGGCATAGTAGAAGTTTCTCTTCTTGCTTTCTTACCATTATATTCTATATTTACCCAATCACTAGCATTTTCAAGTGGAGCTTTACCTCCTTTAGCTTTATAATCATCTAATACTGGAAGTACTAAAGGTAATTCTTCATCTTTTAATGCTTCCATTGTACCATCTTCATAATGAACAATTGGAATTGGTTCTCCCCAATATCTTTGACGAGCAAAGATCCATTCTCTTAAACGATAATTAATTTGTTTCTTACCTATTTTATTTTTCTCTAACCAATCAATCATTGTATTGATTGCAGTTTCTTTATCTAATCCATCTAAGAATCCAGAATTAATATGAACTCCATCTCCAGTATAAGCTTCTTTAGATATATCTCCACCTTCTATTACAGGTATAATATCTATATTAAACTTCTTAGCAAATTCATAGTCTCTATCATCATGAGCTGGTACAGCCATAATAGCACCTGTTCCATATGTAGCAAGTACATAATCAGAAATCCAAATTGGTATCTTTGTATTATTTACAGGATTTATAGCATAAGCTCCTGTAAATACACCAGTTTTATCTTTATTTAATTCTGTTCTTTCCATTTCTGATTTAGTTGAACAAATTTTCTTATATGCTTCTACTTCTTCTTTTTTATCATCAGTAGTTATTTTTTCTACTAATTTATGCTCTGGTGCTAGAACACAGTATGTTGCTCCAAATAAAGTATCACATCTAGTTGTAAATACTGTGAAACTATCATCTGTCCCATCTACTTTAAAGTTTACATGAGCTCCTATACTTTTTCCAATCCAGTTCTTTTGCATTTCTTTAGTAGATTCTGGCCAATCTAATTGTTCTAATCCTTCTAATAGTCTTTCTGCATATTTAGGTGTATCTATAACCCATTGTTTCATATTTTTACGAACAACTGGATATCCACCTCTTTCACTTTTACCATCTACTATTTCATCATTTGCAAGAACTGTTCCTAATTCTTCACACCAATTAACAGGCATATCTATACATTTTGCAAGACCATCTTCATATAATCTTTTAAATATCCATTGTGTCCATTTATAATACTTTGGATCATGTGTAGATATCTCTCTATCCCAATCAAATGAGAATCCAAGTAACTTTAATTGTTCAGTAAATGTTTTTATATTAGTTTCAGTAAATCCATTAGGATGTTTACCTGTCTTAATAGCAAATTGTTCTGCTGGAAGACCAAATGAATCAAATCCCATTGGATGTAAAACATTATACCCTTGCATTCTTTTCATACGAGAAACAATATCAGTTGCAGTATATCCTTCTGGATGTCCAGCATGTAGACCTACTCCAGATGGATATGGAAACATATCTAATGCATAAAATTTTGGCTTAGAAAAATCCCATACATCTGTTTTAAATGTTTTATTCTCATCCCAATAGTTTCTCCATTTTTTCTCTATTTCAGTAAAATTATACATTTCTTTTTCCTCCTTGATACTTTCTTAGATAATACTTACCTAAAATACTATACATAATCATAATCATAATCATTAGTACTATAATACCTACTAAAAATCTTAATAACCAGTCTATAAGTATCGGTAATTTAAACATGTCACTACATATAACTGATACTGCGACTGACATAATAAATGAATTTATAATAGCTATATGTTTAGCTAAAGTTTTAATAGGTATCTTATCAATATCTATATTATACTTTACTCTTAAATATCTACATTCAGCACTTGTTGTTATTTTATCTAATTTATTTTTTCTATTAATAATGAGTAAATAATAAACTAAATAAATCAAACAAAAACAACCTATAAATAATATTAATTCTCTCATAAATACCTCTTTCTATAAAATATAAAAAGCCATTATGATATACGGGTGAATTATTAAATCCACGGTACCACCGTACTTTTCATAATGACTATGACTCTTTAATTTAACGCATATATTACGCCATATACATGGACTAGAAAAGTAAGTTCATAACTAGTTATTAAAAGTTTTCATCAACCACTTCTTTTCTAAGTAATAACTATGTTACTAATACTCTTTCCCTTCGTTTTCAATATTTACTATTATATTATACTTGTTCAATATATTCAAGTAATTTTAAGAATAATTTTATATATTTACCTTCTAAGCCTTTATTTCTTAGTTTACGAATACCAATTCTTTTCTTTTTAATCTCTAATGAACTAAATAATATAGCATCTATTTTTTCTTTTAAATCTGTTTCAATTGGCAAATCATTAATGATTGATGCAATATCTTCATTAATTAAACGAACGGCATCTATCTCTATATCTTTACCTTTACAATTAATAGTAAGTTGTCCAATAGTAGGAACATCATTTACTTCAACAATAAAATCAGGTCCATCAGTATAAGTTTTAAACTTATCTTGGCTAATTTCATCACTATTTATATGAATTCCTACATCTTCAGCACGTTTAGTATTTCTAAATCTAATCTTATAATTACGATTTTCAGGTACAATACCACTCTTACCTTCTAACGCTCTTATTATAACTGTATAATTATTAGGTAAATAATTATAATCAATTGATGTTAATAAATAGAATCCTTTTCTATATAAATCACTTACACCATCATCTTCATATAATTTATATGTATTACTCTTACCAGGGAAGATATGAATTTCCATATCTTTTGGTGGTGTAGTATCATTAAGTAATTCATTTTCTCCAAATGGAATAATTGAACCTGCTTTGGCAAATACAGGATAATCTTCATCTCTAAAGAATGATACATAATTTCTTCCTCCAGGGAACTTCTTACCTGTTACAAAGTCATACCACACACCTTCTGGCATAAAGAACTTATGAATAACACGATTCATTAATACTTCTTTTTTATTAATGATTGGTGAAACAAATAATTCAGTACCAAAGTAATATTCATTTCTCATGTTAGTATCATCATACATTTCAGGGAATTTATAATAAATTGGTTGAACTATTGGCATTCCATAAGTAGTATATTTATAAGCTTCTGCATATAAATATGGAATCATTCGATGACGAAGTTTTAAATAATCTTGAACTACTTTATAAGTTTGTACATCCCATTTCCATGGTTCACGTTTATAGTATTTTCCTTTTTCACTACCAAATTTAACTATTGGTGAGAAAACAGCAAGTTGTGTAAATCTAGTATAAAGTTCAGAATCTTCTGCTCCTTTATAGTACCCTCCTATATCATGAGCCCAATAACTTACACCTATATTAGATGCACTTGAATTAAAGAATGGAACATTCTTTAAAGTATCCCAACTAACAATAGTTTTACCAGAATAAGATACTGGATAACGATGAGGTGCGATATTAGAATTACGAGCTAAAACCATTGGTCTACGTTTATAATCTCTTTTCATATCTAAATGGTGATAATGATTAAGTGCCCATAGTTTAAATTTATCATTTTCGTTATTATAATCAATCCAGAAGAAATCTACTCCTAAATTATCTAATGGATGAATCAATAGTTTTAAATAAGCATCTAATAATTTAGGATTTAATATATCAAATGGAATTACTCCATCTGCATTAGGAGTAATATATTCTTTAATCTTAGAATAATAATCTTCATATGGATATATTCCTTCCATTGGATTAATACTAAGACCTAGTCTTATTCCTTTAGAATGCATATAATCAATCATTGACTTAGGTGCTTGAAACTTAGTTCGATCAAAACTAAATCCAGTTTCTAAGTCTTTTTTATCTTCAAAAGTACGTTTATGCCAATCAGAATTTAAAGCAATTACTGAAAGTGGTATATCACGATAATCAAAATCATCAATTAATTTTTTTAATGATTGATCATTATATGATATATTTCTACTCCACCAATTACCTAAGGCATATCTTGGAATTAATGCTGGATAACCACTTATACTAAAATAATCTTTTAAACATAAAGCAAAATCTTTTAAATACATGAATAAATAAATATCTATATTAGAACCATCTCTATCTATCAAATTACCATATTCATTAAATACTTTATTATTAGAATCATCAATACTAGCAAAACCATCAACCGAATATAATCCTTTTTCTAAGTGCACTTTACCATCATTATCATCAAGTGAATAACCTGGTGCGCCATAATTTCTAACTTCAGGATGATTATAATACCATATACGATCAGAGTTTAATAACTCTATTTTTAGATTAGCAACAGGGTTTAATTTTGTTCCTAAAAATGGTTTATTCTTATAATATGATAATTTAAAATACTTTGTTGTAATCTCTAAAAAGGTTTCATCTTGTTTTACTTGATATTTAGGAGCAGGTAAATTACGATATAAGACTATTTCAGTTGGATTATCAACAAACTTTCCTTCTTCATTATATTCAAGTCTTATTAATCTCTCTGTTAAAACAGTAAAACGATACTTTTTACCTAAAATAATACTATCTTTATTTGCCTTAGCTTTATTCATATCTAAATTGAATTGTTCACCAAGATTATACATATTATCCCTCTTTCTAATTCTTTTATATCTCTTCTATTTTCATAAAATTAGTATGTTTAACACCTTTAAATGGATATCCACCAGTAATAATATATTTATCAAAAGCATTCATACTTACTTTTTCCATAACTATCTTTTTAGCTCGACTCATTATCTTATCAAATGATTCTAAATTAGATACATAATAAGCAGCAACTCCATAATATAAAGAAAGTGATTTTACTATCTTTTTATCTGGACATAGCGCTATAATAGGACAATTTGGTCTAAATCTACTAATCTTTTTAGCTGTATATCCACTAAATGTAGGTGCGACTATAACCTTACATTTAAGTCTATTAGCGCATTCAGTAACACTATATGCAATAGATGCCGTTACATCTTGTGTTTGAGTACGCATAGCTTTATTAAGTAAACTAAAGTAATCAATATCACATTCAGCTGCACCAATTATTTTCTCCATCATTTCAACTGTTTGACTAGGATACATACCAATTGTAGTTTCTCCAGATAACATTACAGCATCTACCCCATCAATAACAGCATTAGCTACATCACTAACCTCCGCACGAGTTGGATTTAAATCTGTCTCCATACTAGATAACATCTGAGTAGAAACTATACTAACACAACCAGCAATATGACATTTATTTATAATCATCTTAGTTAAACTAGGTACACGTTCAATTGGAAACTCTATTCCTAAATCACCACGTGAAACCATAATACCATCAGATACTTTTATTATTGCATCTAACTCATTAATAGCTGACTCATTTTCAATTTTAGCAATCAAATCTAAATGATCATCTTTAATATCAATAAGTAAATCAGTTACTTCCAATACATCTTCAGGAGTCCTAACATGAGGAAGCGCTAAAAAATCTACCCCAATCTTACTTGCATATTTAATATCATTCTTATCTTTCTCAGATAAATACTTACAATTATGTTTAAATCCTATAATATTAAATCCCTGGTTATCTTTAATTATTCCACCCTTTAATACTTCACAAGTTATATATTCTAATTCCTTATCTACTACTCTTAAGACAATATCTCCATCAGCAAGTTTTATTTCCGTATGATACTTTACAGTTTCAACTAACTTATCAAAATTAACTGAAAACTTCTCATTAGTACCTTCAATTTCATTTATATAAATATTAACTTTCGTATTTTCTTCTAAATTAGCTTGCCCATCTTTAAACTTACCTACTCTTATACCATGACCTTGAATATCAAACATAACCGCAACATTCGTATTAAGTTCATCATTTAATTCATTAACATTATCAACAATTTTTTTACAAAATTCATGACTTGCATAATTTAAATTAAGTCTTAGGACATCCGCTCCTAAAGTAATCATTTTTTTTAGTGTATTCTTATCCTTACTCATCGGACCAATAGTCGCAATTATTTTAGTCTTATTCATAGTATCACCTATTATACATTATATCATTTTTTATAAATATTAAAAAGGTCTTAACTATAATTTTACAAAAATATAATTCTTTGATATTCTATTAGTGGTGATTAAATGAAAAAGAGAAATGATTTTATTGATTGGGATACATATTTTATGGGAATAGCTAAACTTTCTGCTTTAAGAAGTAAAGACCCTAACACTACTGTTGGTGCATGCATTGTCGATGATGATAAGAAGATACTAAGTTGTGGTTATAATGGTGCCCCTACTGGATTTAGTGATGAAATTATGCCTTGGGATCGAGATGGTGATTTTATAAATACTAAGTATGCTTATGTATGTCATGCTGAAGCTAACGCTATATTAAATTCTCATTCTGATCTTAGAGGTTCAACTATATATGTTGATTTATTCCCATGTAATGAATGTGCGAAGTTAATAATTCAAGCTGGTATCAAAAAAGTTATCTACTATAGTGATAAATATAATGGTACTGAAGGAAATATAGTTGCGAAAAAATTATTTGATGAGTGTAATGTTCAATACACTAAATATATCCCTAAAAATAAAGATTACATAATCAAACTATAACAAAACAATAAATAATATTATAAATAATCGTATAGAAAAACTAAGCCCACTAAGAATCCTCTTAGTGGGCTTATTATTAGGACAAATTTTTCTTTGAAAAATTTAACCCTTTGACAATTTAACAGCCTACTAGGCTGTTAAATTACACTTGTATATGCTTTATATTCTATCTTTTATTTATACATGTCTCCCACATGTTTTTCTTTCAATAACTCATTATGAGAGTTTAGATTTTGAGAGAGTTATAACTGGGCGGACAGCGAAGTCGCCAGCATTAGACACAGTGTCGTAGCCCAAACAGCCGCCGCGTGTAACATCCCACGCGCGACCACTCATAGATACGTGTTTATCACTTGTCGCATATCCCCATGATGCACTTTGGTCTTGTTTATTACATCCATACTCTTCACATGTATTTAAATAACTATATAACCATG